>JBJTHT010000071.1:0-9624 GCA_046094605.1 Actinomycetota bacterium
CCGCCCCGGGGGCCCCCGCCCCCCCGGCGGGCCCCCCCCCCCCCGCCGATCAAGTCCGACAGGAATCCTGAAAGACCGTCAAAACGGGCCCGTCGGCGTCGGACGCGCGGAGACGCGGTGCTACAGTCCGCGACCTTCCCCCCTCCGACGACGCGGCGGATCCCCCAGCCGCCGTGGCGCGAGGTTCCCGGATTTCCACAGGTGTGGATAGGTGGTGTGGAAGGTCATGTCCGTCGTGCCTGTTCAGGGAGCCGTCGAGACCGCGTGGAACCATGTCTCGGAGCGTCTCCGGTCCCAGCTCTCCGAGACGACCTACGCGATGTGGTTCTCCGGGATCCGGGCCACGGACCTGCGTGAGGACACCCTCGAGCTCACCGTCCCGAGCACCTACGTCCGCGACTGGCTGACCCGGAACTTCCTCGACCTGGTCCGGGGCGCCGCCTCGGAGGTCGTCGGCCGGCCGATCGCCATCGCCTTCGAGATCGGTGAGCCCCTCGACGAGCCCGTCGGTCGCCAGCAGGCGACGCTCGACGAGATCTCGCCCGAGCCGGCGCCGTCGCTGCGGTCCGTCGTCTCCGATCCGCTCCCGTTCCCGGACTACACCTTCGAGACCTTCGTCCAAGGGGCTTCGAACCGCTTCGCGCACGCGGCCGCGATGGCCGTCGCCGAGGCGCAGCCGTCCAAGGCCTACAACCCGCTCTTCGTCTACGGCGGTGTGGGCCTCGGCAAGACCCACCTGCTCGTCGCGATCGGCCACCACATGCAGCGTCTGGCGCCGCACCGTCGCGCGAAGTACGTGACGTCGGAGGACTTCACGAAGGAGTTCATCCGCGCGGTGCGTGAGCGCCAGGGGTACCGGTTCGCCGCGCAGTACCGCGACGTGGACGTGCTGCTCGTCGACGACATCCAGTTCCTCGCCGGCCGCGAGGAAACCCTCACCGAGTTCTTCCACACGTTCAACGCGCTCCACGAGAAGGGCCGCCAGATCGTGATCGCCTCCGACCGGCCGCCGCAGGACCTCGGGATGGACGACCGGCTCCAGAGCCGGTTCCGCCTCGGCCTGTGCGTGGACATCCAGCCGCCGGACATCGAGACGCGCATCGCGATCCTGCAGCTCAAGGCCCAACGGGACCAGGTCGTCGTCCCCGATGACGTCGTCGAGTACGTCGCGTCGAAGTTCGACCGGAACATCCGGGAGCTCGAGGGCGCCCTCGTCCGCGTCGTGGCGTGGAGCGACCTCACCAGCACACCGATGAGCGTCGAACTGGCCGCCCACGCGCTCGAGGATCTCCTCCCGCAGGCCGTGGAGGAGATCCCGGCCGCGCTGATCCTCGAGGAAACCGCGCGCTACTTCAGCCTCTCCGTGGACGACCTGACCGGGAAGAGTCGGTCGCGACCGCTCGCGACCGCTCGCCACGTCGCGATGTACCTCGTTCGCGAGTGCACCGGGATGTCGCTCATCAAGATCGGGGAGCTCTTCGACCGCGACCACACGACGGCCCTGCACGGCATCACGAAGATCGACGGGTCGATGCGGGAACGGGAACCGATCTACCGGCAGGTCCAGGACCTCTCCCGCATCATCCGGGACCGCGCCCGGGGCGGGGTGGCGTAGGTGGAGGAACCCGTGGACAACGTGGGGAAGACCGGGGACGGTGCGGCGAAGGCGGCGAGTTGCCGTCGGTTCCCCACAGCCCGTCCACATGTCGGACGGTGCCGTTACGCTCACGGAACGACCCGTCGTTCCACTTCTCCACAGCCCCAACCACCACAAGTACTGAGAGAGAGAACGGCGAGAGACTGTCAGGGAGGGATCCTGTGAAGTTCCGTTGCGACCGCGATGCTCTGTCCGACGCGCTCCAGACCGTGCAGCGCGGCGTCTCGACCCGTCCCGGGATCCCCGCCCTCACCGGGGTGTTCATGGAGGTCGGCGACGGCAAGCTCACGCTGACCACGACCGACCTCGAGGTCTCCGCCCGTCTCGCGATCGACGTGCAGGCCCAGGAACCCGGGGTCGCGCTCGTGCCGGCCCGGCTCCTGGTCGACACGGTCAAGAGCCTCTCCACCGCGCCGGTCGAGTTCGAGGCCGACGGCGCGCAGGCGCGCATCCGGTGCGCCGCGTACGAGGGCTCGCTCCGGCTGCTGCCGGCCGAGGACTTCCCGGCGCTGCAGGCGCCCGGTGGCACCCGCGTCACCGCGGATGCGCCGACGTTCGCCGAGGCCGTGAACCAGGTCGCGCGCGCTGCGTCCCGCGACGAGGCCCGACCGATGCTCACCGGCGTCCTGCTCGAGGTGAGCCGCGAGGGCCTCACACTCGCCGCCACCGACTCGTACCGCCTCGCCGTCCGCGAGCTCGTCGCGACGGCCAGCGCGGAGGCCCGCGCGATCGTCCCCGAGCGCGCGCTCTCCGAAGCCGGTCGCGCCGCGCAGACGGTCGACAAGGGCGAGATCGAGATCGCGATCGACGAGAGCCAGGTCACGTTCTCCGTCGCCGGGTTCACGCTCACCTCGCGGCTCATCGAGGGTGAGTTCCCGAACTACCGCTCGCTGCTGCCGGAGGGCTACGGCAACCGCCTCGTCGTCTCGCGCCAGCAGCTCATGGACGCGGTGAAGCGCGTCGGCCTCCTCGCGCGCGACAACGCACCGGTGCGCCTCGAGTTCAACGCGATCGGCGTGCGCCTCTCGTCGTCGTCGCCGGACCTCGGCCAGGCCGTCGAGGCCGTCGAGGCGAAGTACGAGGGCGAGGACCTCACCGCGGCGTTCAACCCGCACTACCTCAACGACGGTCTCGCCGCCGTCCCCGGGGAGTCGGTGCGCCTCGAGGTCCGCGACGGCCTCAAGCCGGGCATCGTGCGCGGTGAGTCCGACGACTTCACCTACCTCGTGATGCCCGTGCGCCTCCCCGCGCCGGTCGCCTGACCGCGGGCCCGTGCGCCTCGGCTGGGCGGAGCTCCGGGACTTCCGCAACCACGCCCTGACGCGCGTCGATGACCTCCCCGAGGGCCTCGTGGTCGCGGTCGGTCCGAACGGGGAGGGCAAGACCAACCTCCTCGAGGGCCTCGCGTTCCTGTTCCTCCTCGCGTCACCGCGTACCTCCGCCACGCACCCGCTCGTGCGCGAGGGTGCCGATGCGGCGTACGCGCGCGGCGAGATCGAGACGCGCGACGGTCGCGTCCTCGTCGAGGTCGCGATCCCGCCGACGGGTGCGCCGAAGGTGCAGGTGAACCGCACCGCGCTCCGCCGACGCCGCGATCTCCGCCGCCAGGTGCGCGCGGTCTACTTCGGTCCCGACGACCTCGACGTCGTCCGCGGCGATCCCTCGCAGCGCCGCCGGTTCCTCGACGAGGCCGTCGAGGCGATCTGGCCGGCCAGGGGTGGCCTCTCCGCGGCCTACGACAAGGTGCTGCGCCAGCGGAACCGTCTCCTCAAGGAACACGACGGCGCCGGGGCGCCGCGCGATCTCCCGGTCTGGGACGCGCAGCTCGTCGAGGCCGGCGCGGCGCTCACCGTGCAGCGGGCCGCCGCGATCGAGCGCATCGCCGACGCGGTGACGCAGGAGTACGAGGCGCTCGCGACGTACGGCCTCGACTGCCGCTACGCGCCGAACGTTCCGCTCGACGAGGGCGACATCACGGCGACGTTCCAGGACCACCTCGCCGCGCGGCGCGAGGACGAGCTCCAGCGACGCTCGAGCCTCGTCGGGCCGCATCGCGACGACCTCACCCTCGCGGTGCGCGACCTCGGCGCGCGCGCGTTCGCCTCGCACGGCGAGGCGTGGGCCGCCGCGCTCTGCCTTCGACTCGGTCTCGCCTCCGCCGTCGCCACGGAGGGGGGGGAAGAACCGGTGCTCTTCCTCGACGACCCGTTCTCGGCGCTCGATCCCGCGCGGCAGCGCCGCATCTCCGGCCGCCTCGCCGGCCGCGGTCAGGTGTTCGTGTCCGTCGCCGACGAGGCGTCGGTGCCCGCGGAGGCCGCGCTCGTGTGGCGCGTGCGCTCCGGGGCGCTCGCCGACGCGGGGACCGCCTGATGCCGACGTCGAAGGGATGGAAGGGGCCGCGCCGCGGCAGTGGTTCCGGTGAATCCTCGATCGGGGAACTCCTCGACGGCCTCCTCAAGCGTCCGGAGTTCGCGCGCGGGATGCCGATCGCGACGCTCGCCGCTCTCCCTGGAGGAGGGGCTCCTCGTCGTCGCGGTGACCACCGGACCGTGGGCCGCGCAGGTGAAGTTCATGGTCGAGGAGATCGGTCGACGGGCCAACGCGGCGATCGGTTCCGAGGTCGTACGACAGGTGCAGGTCGTGGTGCGACCCGATGCCGTGAAACCGTTGTAGCGCAACGGTTCCGGAGGGCCCCTCCATCCCCGTCCGAAGGTGTCCGATTGCTAGACTGTGGGCCTGTCCGCGCCCCTCTCCGACGCCCGTCGGCGGGCGCTCCGCGCGGATGGTCCGCGGGTGCAGGAGGGTCCTTGGCTGCGACGAAGTCCACGTCGGCGAAGACGACGAAGAAGAAGGCCGACGCGGGCTACGGCGCCGAGAACATCACCGTCCTCGAGGGCGTCGAGCACGTCCGCAAGCGTCCCGGGATGTACATCGGGACGACCAGTTCCCGCGGCCTCCACCACCTCGTCTACGAGGTCGTCGACAACTCCGTGGACGAGGCGATGGCGGGCGCGTGCGACCGCATCGTCGTCACGCTCCACAAGGACGGTTCCTGCAGCGTCGCCGACAACGGCCGCGGCATCCCGGTGACGAAGATCCCGGGTTCGAAGGACCGCCGTCCCGCCGTCGAGGTCGTCCTCACGACGCTCAACGCCGGCGGCAAGTTCGGCGGCGGCGGCTACTCGATCTCCGGCGGGCTCCACGGCGTCGGCGTGTCCGTCGTGAACGCCCTCTCGAGCAAGCTCACGGTCGTCGTCGAGCGCGACGGCGGCATGTGGACGCAGACCTACGAGCGCGGCAAGACCAAGACGAAGCTCGACCGGATGAAGGCGAGCAAGAAGACCGGCACGGTCGTGCGCTTCTGGCCCGACACCGAGATCTTCGAGGACGTCGTGTTCCGGCGCGAGGTGCTCGCCGAGCGCCTCCAGGAACTCGCGTTCCTCACGCGCGGCCTCGAGATCGTGCTCGAGGACGAGCGCGACGGTTCCCGCGAGGCCTACAAGGCCACCGGCGGCCTGGCCGACTTCGTGAAGCACCTGCAGCTCGGCAAGGACACCCTCACCTCCAAGGTCATCCACTTCGAGGGCAAGGAACCCAAGGGCCTCGGCGAGTGCGAGATCGCGATGCAGTGGAACGCCGCGTACGCCGAGTCGATCCACTCCTTCGCCAACACGATCAACACGACCGAGGGCGGGATGCACGAGGAGGGGTTCCGCAAGGCCATCACGAACGTCCTCAACCGCTACGCCCGCGCGAAGGGGCTCCTCAAGGAGAAGGAGGAGAACCTCACCGGCGAGGACGTCCGCGAGGGCATCGTCGGCATCGTCTCCGTGAAACTCTCCGAGCCCCAGTTCGAGGGCCAGACGAAGACCAAGCTCGGCAACACCTCGATGCGTTCCCTCGTCGAGACGACGGTGAACGAGCGCTTCGCGACCTGGCTCGAGGAACACCCCGGCGACGCCAAGCGCATCGTCGCCAAGGGCGAGGCGGCGGCGAAGGCGCGGCTCGCCGCCAAGCAGGCCCGCGACCTCACGCGACGCAAGTCGTTCCTCGACTCCGGTTCGCTCCCCGGCAAACTCGCCGACTGCCAGTCCACCGACCCCGCCGCCGCGGAGATCTTCGTCGTCGAGGGGGACAGCGCGGGTGGCAGCGCCAAGCAGGCGCGCGACCGCGCGACGCAGGCGATCCTGCCGATCCGCGGCAAGATCCTGAACGTCGAGAAGGCGCGTCTCCACAAGGTCCTCGAGAACCAGGAGGTGCAGGCGCTCATCACGGCGATCGGCACCGGCATCTCCGAGGAGTTCGACCTCGCGAAGGCGCGGTACCACAAGATCGTGCTCATGGCCGACGCCGACGTCGACGGCGCGCACATCCGCACGCTCCTGCTCACCTTCTTCTTCCGCAACATGCGCGAGCTGATCAACGCGGGGTGCGTGTACATCGCGCAGCCGCCGCTCTACCTCGTGAACTACGAGCGCGCGCCGCACTACTTCTACAGCGAGCGCGAGTGGGAGGCCTTCCGCGCGCAGGTCGCCAAGGACGGCAAGAAGCTCGAGACGCCACAGCGCTTCAAGGGGCTCGGCGAGATGGACGCCGACCAGCTCTGGGAGACGACGATGAACCCCGAGACGCGCGTGCTCCTCCAGGTGACGATGGAGGACGCCGCGACCGCCGACCGCCTGTTCTCGGTCCTCATGGGCGAGGACGTCGCGGTTCGCAAGCAGTTCATCGAGGCCAACGCGAAGCTGGTCCAGAACCTCGATGTCTAGGCGTCCCACCCCGCGCAAGCGCACCGCCTCGAAGCCCCCGGGCGGCAGCGGCTCCGGCACGACGACGCTCTTCGGCGGGCGCATCGAGCCCGTCGAGATCGAGGAGGAGATCCAGCGGTCCTACCTCGACTACGCGATGTCGGTCATCGTGGGCCGCGCGCTGCCCGACGTGCGCGACGGCCTCAAGCCCGTCCACCGCCGGATCCTCTGGTCGATGCTCGAGTCGGGCCTGCGTCCCGACCGCCCGTACCGCAAGAGCGCCGCCGCGGTCGGCGAGGTCATGAAGAAGTACCACCCGCACGGCGACGTCGCGATCTACGACGCGCTCGTGCGCATGGCCCAGGACTTCTCGCTCCGCGCACCGCTCATCGATCCGCACGGGAACTTCGGGTCCGTCGACGGCGACCCGCCCGCGGCGCAGCGCTACACCGAGGCGCGCCTCGCGCCGATCGCGATGGAACTGCTGCGCGACATCGAGTCCGACACGGTGGACTTCGTCCCCAACTACGACGGCTACGAGATGCAGCCGACCGTGCTGCCGTCGCGGTTCCCGAACCTGCTCGTCAACGGGTCCGGCGGCATCGCCGTCGGCATGGCGACGAACATGCCGCCCCACAACCTGGGCGAGGTCATCGACGCGGTCGTGCACTTCCTCGACAACCCGGAGTCCACGCCCAAGGACCTCATGAAGTTCGTGAAGGGCCCCGACTTCCCGACCGGCGGGTCGATCCTCGGCAAGCAGGGCGTGACCGACGCGTACCTGACCGGGCGTGGCTCGATCAAGGTCCGCGCGGCGACGACGATCGAGGAGAGCGCCGCCGGCCGCCAGCGCATCATCGTCACCGAGCTCCCGTACCAGGTGAACAAGGCGCGCCTCCTCGAGAAGATCGCGGAGCTCGTGCGCACCGGCAAGTTCAAGGACATCGCCGACCTGCGCGACGAGTCGAGCGGTCGTGGCGGCATGCGCGTCGTGATCGAGCTCAAGCGCGGTGCCAACGCGCAGATCGTACTGAACCAGCTGTTCAAGCACACGCAGCTGCAGGACGCCTTCGGCGTCATCATGCTCGCGCTGGTCGACGGCGTGCCGAAGGTCCTGAACCTCGCGGAACTGATCGGCCACTACGTCGACCACCAGATCGACGTCGAGACCCGCCGCACGAAGTTCGAGCTCCAGCAGCGCAAGGACCGCGACCACATCGTCCTCGGGCTCCTCATCGCCCTGAAGGACATCGACGAGGTCGTGAAGATCATCCGCGCCGCCGCCGACAGCGAGGAGGCCCGCACCAAGCTGATGGCGCGGTTCAAGCTCTCGGAGATCCAGGCGAACCACATCCTCGACATGCCGCTGCGCCGGCTCACGAAGCTCGCCAAGACCGAGCTCGAGAAGGAACACGAGGAACTCCTCGCGCGCATCAAGTACCTCGAGGGCCTGCTCAAGGACCCCAAGAAGATCCGCGCCGTCATCAAGGAGGACCTCCTCCAGATCCGCAAGAAGCACGCCGACGACCGCCGCACGCGCTTCGCCGCCGACGAGGGCGATCTCGACATCGAGGACCTGATCGCCGACGAGCAGGTCGTCATCACCGTGACGCGCTCGAACTACGTGAAGCGCCAGCCGCTCGAGTCGTTCCGCCGGCAGGGCCGCGGCGGCAAGGGCGTGAAGGGCCAGACGCTCAAGGAGGAGGACGTCGTCGACGAGGTGTTCACGACGTCGACGCACTCGTGGCTCCTCTTCTTCACGACGCGCGGTCGGGTCTACCGCGTCAAGGTCCACCAGGTGCCAGAGTTCGCCCGCGCCGCCCGCGGCACGTACGTCGCGAACCTCCCCGGGGTCTCGATCTCCGGCGAGGAGAAGGTGACGGCGGTCATCGATCTCAAGAGGTACGAGGAGGGCAAGTACCTCCTCTTCGTGACGAAGAAGGGCATGGTCAAGAAGACGAGGCTCACCGAGTACGACTCGCCGCGCAGCGGCCTCGCCGCGATCAACCTCAAGCCGCGCGACGAACTGAAGGACGTGCGCCTCACCGACGGCAAGGAGGACGTGTTCCTCTTCTCGCGCCGCGGCCAGGTGATCCGGTTCAAGGAGTCGCTCGCCCGCCCGATGGGTCGCCAGACCGCGGGCGTGATCGGCATGCGCCTCGACCCCAAGGACGAGGTCATCGCGCTCAACACGTCCTCGATGGGCGAGGAGATGATCAGCGTCACCCAGCAGGGCTACGGCAAGCGCTCGCCGCTCAAGGACTTCCCGGCGAAGGGCCGCGGCGGCAAGGGCGTGATCGGTCACCAGTTGACCGACAAGACCGGCCTCGCGGCCGGCGCGTTCATCGGTTCCAAGGAACAGGACATGTTCGTCATCTCCACCTCGGGCAAGGTCGTGCGCGTCGCAGCGCAGGAGATCCGCCGCGTCGGCCGCGTGAGCCAGGGCGTGCGCACGATGCGCGTCGAGGAGGGGGAGAAGGTCTCGGCGCTCGCGCCGGTCGTCCTCGTCGCGGAGGAGGCGGAGTGAGCACCGCGACGCTCGCCGCCGCCCTCATCGGCCTCGGCGGTCTCGTCGTGGCGTGGGTGATCACCGCGGGTCGGCCCCGCGTCGCGGAGCGTGCCGTGCAGCTCGCGCTCGGCGGCGCCGGCGTCGCCGTGGCGGCGGGCGGACTGCTGTTGTGGGGCGACGCCGGCGCCGCCGATTGGGCGCTCGCCACGGTCGCCCTCGGTCTCGCGTTCCCGACCCATTTCCGCTGGGTGTTCCGGGAGCAGGCGTGAGCGCGCAGGAGCGCGCGGCGTCGGGCGCAGCCTCGCGCCGCGGGCGCCAGACCCGCGTCGTCCTGCGGAAGATCTCGCCGTGGTCGGTGTTCCGGTTCTCGGTCCTCTTCTACTTCTGCCTCATGGTCGTGCTGCTGCTCGCAGGCACGATCCTCTACTTCCTGCTCGGTCTGATCGGCGTCCTCGACTCGATCACGCGCCTCGTGCAGGAACTCTTCGCCGACCAGAGCTTCGTGATCTCGGGGCTCTCGCTGTTCCTGCGGGGCTTCGGACTCGGCCTCGTATCGGTCGTGCTCTGGTCCGTGGTGAACCTGCTCGGCGCGATGCTCTACAACCTGATCGCCGACATCGTCGGCGGCATCGAGGTCACGCTCGGGACCGTGTCGGACCCCGAGGCGTGACGGGCCGCCGTTGACGCGTCTCGCGCACCCCGCGTACGCT
>JBJTHT010000072.1:0-11928 GCA_046094605.1 Actinomycetota bacterium
CTCGTCGACACGACGGAGGACGGCGTTGCGACCACGACGAGCGTCGCATCGGCGACCGGGGCCGGTGACGCGCCGACGGGCGACCCGATGCGTTGCGCCGCGATCGCCGCGTGCTCGGCGTCGATCTCGACCCCGACGACCTCGTCGCCCGCTCGTCGCGCGGCGAGCGCCACCGAGGTACCGATCAGGCCACAGCCGACGACGACGACCCGCTCAGGCGAGGTCATCGCGCAGCACCTCCGCCCCGTCGAGGTATGCGGGCGCGAGCGCGTCGCGATCCGTCTCGGCGTGCAGGAGGACGCGGATCACGTGGTCGAGCGCCCCCGGAACCGCGATCTCGCTGGCGCACAGCAGCGGAACCGAACCCAGGCCCATGCGGCGCGCCGCTTCGGCAGGGAACGCCGCCGTGAGATCGGGCGTCGCGGTGAAGACCACGCTGACGAGGTCCCCGGTCGCGAGGCCATTGCGCTCGAGGAGAGCCTGGAGGAGGCGCGTAGTGGCGTCGAGGATCGCCTGGCGGTCCTCACCGCCCACGTGGATCGCCCCGCGCACCGCCCGCAGCCGCACCGTCCGCCTCCCTCCGAGGGAACGACAGGCTACCGGTCGTGGCTAGAGGCCGGCGGTCCGGTAGAGCGCGGAGACCTCGTCGGGGTCGAGCGGACGGCGCTCCCCCGGCGGGAGGTCGCCGAGGCGGATCGGCCCGAAGCGCACGCGGATCAGCCGGCGTACGGGGAAGCCGATGGCGGCGAGCATCCGCCTGACCTCCCGTTTGCGGCCCTCGGCGAGGACCAAGCGCACGGCCCCGCGGCCCCCGGAACTCCCCGTGACGCGCGCGGCGAGGGCCCGCGCGCGACCATCCTCGAGGTCCACCCCGGCGCGCAGCCGAGCGACGTCCCGATCCGTGGGCACGCCCTCGACCTCGGCTAGGTACTCGCGTTCCACGCCGTGTCGGGGATGGAGCAGGCGTTCGGCGAGATCGCCGTCGTTCGTGAGGAGGAGCAACCCCTCGGTCTCGCGGTCGAGCCGACCGACCGGGAAGACGCGCCCGCCCGCGGGCAGGAAGGTGGTGAGATCGACCTCCGCGTGGGGATCGGAGAGGGTGGTCGTCACCCCCGCGGGCTTGTGGAGCAGGAAGTAGCGCAGATCGGGGTCGACGCTCACGCGATGGCCGTCGACGGCGACCGCCTGCCGCGTCGCGTCGACGCGATCGCCGAGCGTCGCGACGCGACCGTCAACGGTCACGCGGCCGTCGCGGATCAGTTCCTCACAGGCCCTGCGTGAGCCGAGCCCGGCGCGCGCGAGCGCGCGTTGGAGCCGCTCGGGCCCGGTCACCCCTCGGCGCCCGGTGCCTCGTCGCCGACCGCCGCCTCACCCAGGAGCGGCGCGAGCGGCGGGAGGTCGCTCAACGATGCGAGACCGAGTCGCTCGAGGAACTCCGGTGTGGTGCCGTACAGCATGGGCCGACCGGGCGTCTCCTCCCTGCCGACCTCCGTGACGATCCCGCGGTCCAGGAGCGCACGGAGCACGCCCTCGGAGTTCACGCCGCGGATCGCGGAGATCTGATGCCGCGTGACCGGCTGCTTGTACGCGACGATCGCGAGCGTCTCGAGCGCCGCCTTCGTGAGTCGCGCGTGGCGCGAGGAGACCACGTACGCCTCGACGAAGGGTGCGACCTCCGGGGTCGTGTAGATCCGCCATCCGCCGGCCACGGCGCGCACCGCGAGGCCAGCATCGCGCGCCGCGTAATCCCGCGCCAAGGCCTCGCAGAGATCGTCGGCATCCCGTCGCTCGACCCCCAGCGCCTGCGCCAGCACCGCGGACGCCACCGGTTCGTCGCTCACGAAGAGCAGCGCCTCGAGGGCTCGGAGGAGGGTCGCCCGGTCCTTCACGCCGCCGCCTCCCACCGCACGTCGATCTCCCCGAACGTGCGCGCCTGTGCGAGGTCCACCTTGCCCTCGCGGTACAGCTCGAGGAGCGCGAGGAACCGGACGACGATCTGGATGCGGTCCTCGCAGTCGGCGACCAGGTCGCGGAAGCTCGCGGAACCGGTCCGATGCAGGTACGACTGGACGGCCTCGACCGCCTGCGCCATCGTGTAGCGGATCGGTGTGACGTGCGAGAGGTCGAGCGTCGGCGGCGGTCGGAGCATCGCCGCGGCCAGCGCGACGAGCTTCGCGGGGTCGACGCCGGTCATGACGTCGGGATACAGGTGCGCGAACTCCGGCGGCGGCCCCGCGACGCGGGGGAAGGAGAACGCCTCCTCCTCCATCCGGCGGGCGAGGTCGATCGCCACGTGACGGATCGCGGCGAGTTCGATGCTCCGCGCGTAGGCGAGGTCCGGCGAGATGCCGAGGAGATCCTCCTCGTCCAGCGTCTCGTGGCGCGGCATGAGGCGCCCGACCTTGAGCTCGAGCAGCACGGCGCACACCGCGAGGAACCACGTCGCCTCGTCCAGCGTCCAGCGCTCGACGTCCTTCACGTGCGCGAGGAACCCGTCCGTCACGGCCGACACGGAGACGTCGCAGACATCCACCTTCTGCTCCAGGATCAGATCGGCGAGCACGCGGAACGGACCGGTGAACGCCGGGAGGTCGACGGCGAAGCCGGCGGTCTCGGGCGTCTCGCTCATCGCAGGTGCATGGCCTTCCGGACGGCGCGCATCGTGTCCTCGACGACCGGGCGCACCCTCTCGGCGCCCTCGACGAGGGTGCGTTCCGCGAGGTTGCCCTTGCATTCGACGCAGCCGAGCGCCCCGCTGCGACAACCCGCTTCGGTGGTCGCCAGGATGTCGTGGGAGAAGCGGCCGTGGAGGGTGAACACGGGGCAGACCTCGGGGCGACCGGCGTCGCCCTTGCGGACCTTCTGCGGATCCGTGACGAAAGTCCGCACGCGCGCCCGGATGTCGTCGGGGGTGTCGCGGACGTCGATCGTGTTGCCGAGCGACTTCGACATCTTCCGTCCGTCGGCCCCGGGGATCAGCGGCGCCGCGGAGAGGAGCGGCTGCGGTTCCACGAGGACATCGCCGTAGAGGCGGTTGAACCGCCGCACGATCTCGCGCGAGAGCTCGAGGTGGTGCACCTGGTCCTCCCCCACGGGCACCTGTTCGCCCCGGACGATCGTGATGTCCACGGTCTGAAGGACGGGGTAGCCGAGCAGGCCGTAGTTCGCGATGTCGCGTTCGGCCATGTCGCGGAGCCGCTCCTTGAACGTGGGGACGCGTTCGAGCCATCCCAGCGGCGTGATCATCCCGAGCAGGAGCGAGAGTTCCGCCACCTCGGGGACGTCGGACTGGCGGTAGAGGGTCGCCCGCGACGGGTCGATCCCGGCCGCGAGCAGATCCAGGACGAGGGTCCGCACGTAGCCCGGGAGTTCCTCGGTCCGGTCGAAGTGGGTCGTGAGCATGTGCCAGTCGGCGATGAAGTAGAACGCCTCGGACGTGTCCTGGAGGCGGACCATGTTCAGGACGTTGCCGAACCAGTGGCCGACGTGCATCGGACCGGTCGGGCGGTAGCCCGTGAGGACGCGGGGCGGGGTCACGCGCTGCATCCTACCCGGGGCTCCCGAGCGATCCGCTCAGCAGATCCCCGTACCCGCGACCGCGTCGCAGACCGTCGACACCAGTCCCCCGACGGTCCCGAGGAAGGTGCCCCCGAAGACGAAGAAGAGCAGGATGAGGAACAGGGGCAGGTACTGGTCGAGGTTCCCGTAGGCCGCGGCGGCGTTGGCCGGGAGGAAGCGTCGAACGACGCGGGCGCCGTCGAGCCCCGGGATCGGCATGCACTGCACGACGGCCATCGAAGCGGCCACCCAGACGAGCACCGCCGCGGCCGCACCGACGGTCGTGGTGACCCCGACCGCGCGCACGAGCGCGCCCGCCAGGCCCGCCAGGGCGAGGTCGGCGACCGGCCCAGCGAGCGCGACGAGGACCGTGCCGCGCGTTCCGAGACGGCCCTCGTCCGCCGAGAGCGGTGCCGCGTACGCGAAGACGGGGATCGAGCCGACGCCGGCGACGGCGAGGAGCACGCCGAGCCCCGGGAGGAGCAGGGTCCCGAACCGGTCGAGACCGCGCCTGAGGTCGAGCGAGAGACGCCCGGATCGCCGGGCCCACGGATCGCCCAGCCGGATCGCCACGAACGCACGCGCCACCTCGTGGACGGCGAGGGCGAGCGCGACAGCTGCCACCAGTTCGATGCCGAAGAGGAACCGGTTCACGCCGGGATCCACGCGTGGACGAGCGGCGGCGGAGCCGTCTCCGCACCGCCGATGGCGAGCGTCGCTCGAACCGCCTCGGCGGCTGCGGCGGCGGCCACGTCGTCGCGGGCATGGACGGAGCCGATCCGCCCGCCCCGCTCGAGACGGTCGCCCAGTTTCGCCGTGAGGACCACGCCCACGGCCGGGTCGACCGGATCGCCCTTGCGCACCCGCCCCGCGCCCAGCGCAGCGCTCGCGCGGCCGACCGCCTCGGCGTCCACGCCGGCGAGCCAGCCGTCGGCGGGCGCCGTGATCGGAACCACGACCGGCGCCGCCGGCAGGACGCCACGCGCATCGTCCACGACGCGGGGGTCGCCCCCCTGCGCGGTGATCATCCGTCGGAACGCTTCCAGGGCAGATCCGTCGTCGAGGGCCGCCTCCGCGCGCGCACGCGCGTCCTCGCGGTCGGTCGGAGCGAGGCGATCGAGCGCCGCGGCGACGAGGTCGACCGCGAGTGCACGCAGGCGCCCTCGACGCTCGCCGCGCAGCACCTCGATTGCCTCGATCACGTCGAGCGCGTTGCCGACGGACTCGCCGAGCGGCTGCGACATGTCCGTCACGGCCGCGCGCACCGCGCGCCCGCGTCGCTCCGCGAGGTCCACGCAGGTTCGCGCCAGACGCGTGGCGTCCTCGACGGTCTTCATGAAGGCGCCGCTCCCCGCCTTGACGTCGAGCAGGATCAGGTCGGTCGCCACCGCGAGCTTCTTCGACATCACGCTGGTGGCGATGAACGGGATGAACGGAACCGTCGCCGTCGCGTCGCGCAGCGCATAGAGCGCGCCGTCGGCGGGCACCAGGTCGTGGCTCTGCGCGGCGACCGCGAGCCCGATCTCGTCGACCTGCCGTTCGAAGCGCGTGGCGTCGAGATCCGTGCGGAACCCCGGGATCGACTCGAGCTTATCGAGCGTGCCGCCCGTGTGGCCGAGACCGCGACCGGAGAGCTTCGCGACAGCGAGCCCGAGCGAGGCGGCGAGCGGCGCGAACACGAGCGTGACGGTGTCCGCGACGCCGCCCGTCGAGTGCTTGTCCACGGTCGGCCGGGAGATCCCCGCGAGGGAGAGGGTTCCCCCGGAATCGATCATCGCGTCGAGGAGGGCGCCGGTCTCCGTCTCGTCGAGCCCGTTCAGGAAGGCCGCCATCAGGAAGGCCGCCGCCAGGTAGTCCGGTACCTCCCCCCGGGCGAACGCGAGGACGAAGGCGCGGAGATCGTCGGCCGGGACGGCGCGCCCGTCGCGCTTGGCCTCGACGACGGCGCGCGGATCGCGGCTCACCGGCCGAGCGCCTCCGCGAACGACGAGCCGGCGAGACCCTCCCAGGGGACACCGAGGAGCTCGGCCACGGTGGCGCCGATGTCGGCGAAGGTGGCGCGGTCTCCGAGCGCCACGGCGGGGCGACCCGTCCCCGCGACGAGGACCGGGGTCCGCTCGCGCGAATGGTCGGTGGGCGGGGTGGTCGGGTCGCAGCCGTGATCGCCGGTGAGGATGAGGACGCCGCCGTCGAGCGCCCCGAGGAGGTCGGGGATGCGCCGGTCGAGGCGCTCGACGGCGGCCGCGTAGCCGGCGGGGTCGTTCCGGTGGCCGTACTTGCTGTCGAAGTCCACGAGGTTGGCGAAGACGAGCGATGGCCCGGGACGGCGCAGGTAGTCGATCGCGAGATCGATGCCGTGCTGGTCGGAATCGGAGTACGTCGCCTCGGTCATCCCGCGTCCCGCGAAGATGTCCTGGATCTTCCCCACGCCGTAGACGGCGACACCCGATGCGACCGCGCGGTCGCACAGCGTCTCCCCCGGGGGCGGAACGGAGTAGTCCCGGCGCTCCGGCCGGCGCACGAAGGCGCCGGGCGTCCCCTCGAACGGCCGGGCGATCACCCGACCGACGTTGTGCGCACCCACGAGGACCTCACGGGCCGCACGGCACCAGGCGTAGAGCGTCTCGAGGTCCACGACGTCCACGTGGCACGCGATCTGGAAGACGGAATCCCCGCTGGTGTAGACGATCGGGCGGCCCGTCGCGAGGTGTTCCTCGCCGAGGGCCGCGATGATCTCGGTCCCCGAGGCCGGGACGTTGCCGAGGACCGGCCGCCCGATCGCCGCCTCGAACGCGCCGATGATCTCCGCGGGGAACCCGGCGGGGTACAGCGGGAACGGACGATCCAGCACGATCCCGGCGATCTCCCAGTGGCCGGTCGTCGTGTCCTTGCCCGCGGATCGCTCGATGCAGGCCCCGTAGGCGACGCCGTGGACGCTGCGGGCCGGGACGCCCTCGATCGACGTCAGATGGCCGAGGCCGAGGTCCGCGAGGTTCGGTGCGTCGAGGCCGCCGCCGGCGCGCGCGGTGTTGCCGAGCGTGTCGGACCCCTCGTCGCCGTAGGCGACGGCGTCGGGTGCACCCCCGACGCCGAACGAGTCGCAGACGAGCAGGAGGACGCGCGGGACGCGCGACCTCACCGACCCTCGCCCTTCGCCTTGCAGGTGATGCAGAGCACCGCCCACGGGAGCGCATCGAGCCGCTCGTCCGAGATCGCCTGCCCACACGACTCGCACGGACCGTACGTGCCGAGGTCCATCTTCGTCAGCGCGCGTTCCGTCCAGCCCAGGTTCGAGCGGAGCGCCTTGAGGACCGAGAGCGCCCGTGCGCGTTCCTCGGTGCTGTGCGCGCTGTCGGCGAACCCGCGTTCGACGTCGATCGTCGCGTCCTCGGAATCCGGGTTCCCCCCGAGGGCGGCGATCTCCCGCCGGAGGTTCTCCCGCTGTTCGAGGAGCGCCGTCCGGCGCGCCTCCGTCGCTGCTCCGCTCATCCCCGCTCCTTCCTCCGCGGCCGTGGCTGCGCCGTCCGTGCGCGCGGGTGCGAGGAGAAGTAGACCTCCCGCAGGTGCTCGCGCGTCACCAGCGTATAGACCTGCGTGGTCGCCACGCTGGCGTGCCCGAGGAGCTCCTGCACCACGCGCACGTCCGCGCCCCCTTCGAGGAGGTGGGTGGCGAAGGAGTGCCGGAGGGTATGCGGGGTGACCCGGCGACGGATCCCCGCCCTGCGCGCCGCATCGGCGAGGATGCCGGCCACGCCCTGGCGCGTGAGCCGCCCGCCGCGCCGATTGAGGAAGACGGCCGCCCTGCTCCGAGGGGTGGCGAGCGCCGGACGGGCCCGGGTCAGGTAGGCGCCCAGGGCGGCCACCGCGTGGCTCCCCAGCGGGACCTCGCGCTCCTTCCCACCCTTCCCGAGGACGCGGACGGCACCTGCCTCCAGGTCGAGATCGTCGACGTCGAGGCCAACGAGTTCGGAGACGCGAAGCCCCGCCCCGTACATCGCCTCCAGGACCGCGCGATCCCGGAGGCCCGCCTCGCTCGCCGCGTCGGGCGCCTCGACGAGCCGACGGACGTCGTCCACGGGGATCGGTCGGGGCAGCGACCGCGGCAGTTTCGGACGGACGACGGTCCGCGTGGGATCGCGCTCGGCGACCCCCTCGCGCACGAGGAACCGATGGAACGAGCGCAGCGACGACAGTCCCCGAACCACGCTCGTCGCGCGGTACGCCTTCGCCTCCGGTCCATGCTTCGCGGACGCATGCTCGGCGACGAACGCGGTCACGTCGCGCTCCCCGACGCGCGCGGCGTCCGTGATCCTGCGGCGCGCGAGGAACGCGGCGTACCGGGTCAGGTCGCGGCGATACGCCTCGACGGTGTTCGGTGAGAGCCCGCGTTCGACGGTCAGGTGGTCGAGGAACCGCTCGACCTGGCGGGCGACCCCCGTCGCCACGCGATCACCCCGCGAGCGCGACGTCGAGCGGACTGTGGTCCAGGCCGTGGGCGGCCGCGACGCCAGCGTTCACGAGCGTGCCGCGGTAGGCGTTGACGCCGGGGGCGAGCGTGCCGTCGCGGCGGGCGGCCTCACGCACGCCGTGCTCGGCGATCGCGAGGGCGTACGGGAGCGTCACGTTCGTGAGGGCGTAGGTCGAGGTGCGCGGTACCGCCCCCGGCATGTTCCCGACGCAGTAGTGCACGACCCCGTGTCGGAGGTAGACGGGGTCGGAATGCGTGGTCATGCGCGCCGTCTCGATGCACCCACCCTGGTCGATCGAGATGTCCACGAGGACCGCGCCCGGGCGCATGGCGCGGACCATGTCCTCCGTGACGAGGTGCGGCGCCTTCGCGCCGGGCACCAGGACCGCGCCCACCACGAGGTCGGCCTCGGGGACGAGCTGCTCGATCGCGAGCGTGCCGCTCATCCGGGTCAGCACCCGCCCACGCTGGATCTGATCGATGAACCGGAGCCGATCGACGGCGCGGTCGAGCACGACCACCTCCGCCTCCATCCCGGCGGCGATCCACGCGGCGTTCAGGCCGGCCATGCCCGCACCGAGGACGACGACGCGCGCGGGCGCGACCCCGGGGGCGCCACCCATCAGGACGCCGCGGCCGCCGGAGGGTCGTTCCAGGTACTTCGCGCCGACCTGCGGAGCCATGCGGCCGGCGATCTCGCTCATCGGTGCGAGGAGCGGGAGGCGGCCGTCGGCGGTCTGCACCGTCTCGTAGGCGACCGCCTCGATGCGTCGCTCGAGCAGGAACGACGTCAGGTCGCGGTCGGCCGCCAGGTGCAGGTAGGTGAACAGCGACTGCCCCTCGCGGAACCGCGCGTACTCCTCGGGACGGGGTTCCTTGACCTTGAGGATGAGATCCGCCGCGGCGAACACGTCGTCGGCCCCCGCGAGGATCTCGGCGCCCGCGGCGACGAACTCCGCGTCGGGCAGGCTCGATCCCTCCCCCGCCCCGCGCTCGACGACCACGCGATGACCGGCGCGGACGAACTCGCGCACGCCCTCGGGCGTCGCGGCCACGCGGTACTCGTTGTCCTTGATCTCGCGGGGGATGCCGACGATCACGACGCGTACCTCCTCGTCGATGCCGCCGAGAGCCTACTCCCCACGCCCGACGCCCCGTTGCCCGCGCTCAGGCGGTCGGCACGGGCTGGACGCCCGCGCGGGATCGCGCGTGCGCGGCCGCCACGAAGCCGCGGAAGAGCGGGTGGGGTCGCGTCGGCCGGGACCGCAGTTCCGGGTGGAACTGACCGGCCAGATAGAAGGGATGGTCGGGCAGCTCGATGATCTCCGCGAGTCTCCCGTCGGGCGACGCCCCCGAGATCACGAGGCCGTGTCGCTGGAGGACCTCGTGGTGGGCGGGGTTCACCTCGTAGCGATGCCGGTGCCGCTCGTAGATCACGGCCTCGCCGTAGAGCGCGTGCGCCCGGGTGCCCGGCACGAGATGGCACGGCTGCGCGCCGAGGCGCATCGAGCCGCCCATGTCCGTCACGTCCTTCTGCTCGGGCAGGATGTCGATGACCGCGTGCGGCGTCGCGGGATCGAACTCCGAGGAGTTCGCGCCGTCGAGGCCCGCGACGTCGCGGGCGAACTCGATGACGGCCACCTGCAGGCCGAGGCACAGCCCGAGATACGGGACGCCACGCTCGCGCGCGTACCGCGCCGCCTGGAGCTTGCCCTCGATGCCCCGCCAGCCGAACCCGCCAGGGACCACGATGCCGTGCACGCCCTCGAGCGTCCGGTCCGCGGTGTCCGGATCCTCCAGATCGTCGGAGGAGACCCAGCGGATGCGCACGTCGGCGCCGGACGCGAAGCCGCCGTGGTGGAGCGCCTCGATGACGGAGAGATAGGCATCGCGCAGGTTGACGTACTTGCCCACCATCGCGATCTCGACGGGGTCGGTGGCCGCATCGATGCGTTCGACGAGCGCGTCCCACTCGGACAGGTCGGGCGCCGCGTCGATCCGCAGCGTCTTGGCGATCTCCGCGTCGAGCCCCTCCCGGTGCAGGACGAGCGGGATCTTGTAGATCGACGCGGCGTCCTGGGCCGACACCACGCCGGAGATCGGTACGTCGCACAGGAGGGAGATCTTCTCCTTCAGGTGGCGGCCGATCGGCCGGTCGGAACGGCAGACGATGACGTCTGGCTGGATACCCAGGGCGCGGAGTTCCTTGACCGAGTGCTGCGTCGGCTTGGTCTTCAGTTCCCCCGAGGGTCCGATGAACGGCATGAGCGACACGTGCACGAACGCGCAGCGGTCGCGGCCGACCTCGTTGCGGAGCTGGCGGATCGCCTCCAGGAACGGGAGCGACTCGATGTCGCCGACGGTTCCACCGATCTCCACGATCTGCAGGTCCGCCGCCTCTGCCTCGGCGTAGCGCCGGATGCGTTCCTTGATCTCGTCGGTGATGTGCGGGATGACCTGCACGGTCTTGCCGAGGAAGTCTCCGCGACGTTCCTTGGCGATGACGCTCGAGTAGACGGCGCCGGTGGTCAGGTTCGCCCCGCGGTGGAGGTTCTCGTCGAGGAACCGCTCGTAGTGGCCGAGGTCGAGGTCGGTCTCGGCGCCGTCGTCGAGGACGAACACCTCACCGTGCTCGAAGGGGTTCATCGTCCCGGGGTCGACGTTGACGTAGGGGTCGAGCTTCTGGACGGCGACGCGCAGGCCGCGCGACTTGAACAGCCGGCCGAGGGACGCGGTGGTGATGCCCTTGCCGAGGCCCGAGGCGACCCCACCGGTCACGAAGACGAACTTGGTTTCTTTCACCCCGGGAGGGCACTCTAGCACCCGTCCGCGGCGCGCCCCGCAGCCCGATCAGTCCGCGCGGCGCCCCAGGCGGTCGATCGCGCGGAGCGCGCGGCTGCGCTCGATCAGGGTGGAGAGCGACACGGTCTCGGCGAGCACGTTGAGGACGACGCCCGCGGACGCCGCGACCGGCAGCGCCCAGCCGGGAAGCGTCGTCGCGAGCGCCACGCCCGCCGCGAACCCGACGAGGTTCGACCCACCGTCGCCGAGCATCGCGCGCTCCCTGAGGTCCACGACGAGCGCAGGCACGAGGGCGAGCGCGAGGCCCGGGAGGTACGGCTGGACCGCACCATCGCCGAGGAACCCGAGGAGCGTGAGCGGCACCATCACCTTCAGGGCCCGGCCCGGCCGGACGTCGAGACCGTTGGCGAGGTTGGTCGTGGCCGCGATCAGCACGGCGCCGGCGGTCGTCGCGACGGGTGCCGGGAACCCCGCGACGATCGCGACGGACGCCGCCGCGGCGACGATCACGACCAGCTTGGCGATGCCCGTCGTCGGTCGACCCGCGGCGAGCGCGCGGAGGTGGTTCCGGATGCCGCGCGCGACCTGCGGCGCGAGATCGTCCGCGGTCCCGGCGGCGAGGACGGCGAGCAGCGCCGCGGTCGCCATCCACCCGGCGCGCACGACGTCACCGCGCGCGGCGACGGCGAGGACGGCCGCGGGCGCGAGGAGGAGTCCGAGGACGCGCGGGACCGGTCGGCCGCGATGGTTCGCGATCGTGAGCCGGTCGAGGAGCGTCATCGTCGGCGCAGGAGCCTCGGCAGGGCCGCCCGGGCGATGTCCAGCCCCTGCCGACCCCGGTGGAGGAACCCTCGGACGTCGCGGCCCGTCGCGCGGTGCGAGAAGGCGACCGGGATCTCCACCACGCGCAGGTTCGCCCGGGCGGCGTCCATGCCCATCGCCGTCTCGACCCCGAAGCCGCCCGCGAATGGACGCAGGTGACGGAGCGCGGAAACCGCGATCGCGCGCTGGCCGGAGAGCGGCGCAGCCATCGCGGGGCCGCCCGGGCCGCGGGGGGCCCCCGCCCCGGGCCCGCCCCCCCCACCCCCACCCCCGCGCCC
>JBJTHT010000073.1:0-4605 GCA_046094605.1 Actinomycetota bacterium
GGGGGGCGGCGGGTGGGGCGTCAGCGCCGCTGGGGGGGTGGGCGCCCGGGGGCGCGGCCCCCCCCCCCCAGCCGGGCTCTCGCGCGCTCGCCCGCGGCGACGTGGTGAAGCTCGACTTCGGTGCGCGCGTCGAGGGGTACCACGCGGACATGACGCGGACGGTCGCCCTCGGCGACCCGGGTGCCCGCGTCCGGGAGATCCGCGACCTCGTCTACGCCGCGCAGACGGCCGGCATCGAGGCGGTGCGCGTCGGTGCGCGGCTGCGCGACGTGGACGCGGCCTCGCGCGCCGTCCTCGCCGACGCGGGCCATCCGCTGCCGCACGGGCTCGGCCATGGCACGGGTCTCGACATCCACGAGGACCCGTTCCTGCGCGCCGACGACGAGGCGCTCGCCGCCGGCACGGTCGTCACGGTGGAGCCGGGCGTGTACATTCCCGGCCTCGGCGGGGCCCGCATCGAGGACATGATCGAGGTGACCGAGGACGGGCCCCGGGGGATCCCCCGGACGAGCAAGGAGCTGCTGCTGCTGTGAGCGTGTCCACGAACGACTTCAAGAATGGCATGACCCTCGACCTGGACGGGAACCTGTTCCAGATCGTCGAGTTCCAGCACGTCAAGCCCGGCAAGGGCGGCGCCTTCGTGCGGACGAAGCTGCGCAACCTCAAGACCGGGGGCGTCGTGGAGCGCACGTTCAACGCCGGCGTGAAGGTCGGCATGGCGGTCGTGGAGCGTAAGGACATGCAGTACCTCTACCGTGACGGCGAGAACTACCTCTTCATGGACCTCGAGACCTTCGACCAGATCTCGGTGTCCTCGGCGATCCTCGGTGACCTCGGGAACTACCTCTCGGAAGGGGCGACCGCGCAGGTCGCCCTCCACGAGGGAACCCCGATCTCCGTGGACATGGCCGCGTCCGTCGTCATGACGATCGTGGAGACCCAGCCCGCCGTGAAGGGTGACACGAAGACCAACACGATGAAGGCCGCGACCGTCGAGACCGGCTACGTCGTGCAGGTTCCGCTGTTCGTCGAGACCGGCGAGAAGATCAAGGTCGACACGCGCTCCGGCGCGTACATCGAGCGGGTGAAGTAGCGCCCGTGCCGGGCGGCCGCCACGCCGAGCGCCGCCACGCGATCGACGTCCTGTTCCAGGCGGACGTGACGGGGGAGGGGCCGGAGGCGGTCCTCGCCACCTGGCGGGAAGCCGGACGGGACATCGGCGACTTCGCCGCGGAACTCGTGCGCGGCGTCACCGCGAACCGGGACGAGATCGATGCCCTGCTCGGCGAGGCCGCCGAGGGGTGGACGGTGGACCGGATGCCCGCCGTGGACCGGACGGTCCTGCGCGTCGCCTGCCTGGAACTGCGGTTCCGGGAGGACGTGCCGCCCGCCGTCGCGATCGACGAGGCGGTCGGCGCCGCCAAGGAACTGTCGACCGAGGACTCCGCCCGCTTCGTGAACGGGGTCCTCGGTCGGGTGGCGCGGGGTTAGGCCTCGGGGCTCTTCGCCTCGGGCTGCTGCTCCGACGCCGACGCGTCCGGGGACGCGCCTTCCTTCACGCCCTGCTTGAACTCGCTCTGCGCCCGGCCGAGGGAGCGTGCCAGTTCCGGCAGCTTCTTCGCGCCGAAGAGCAGCACCGCCACGCCGAGGACGACCCACCACTCAGGCATCGCACGCACCTTTCCGTCGGGGACGCGGCAAGTGTACCGGGGTGCCAGGCGGCGTTGAGGGGCGACGGCGTCGGGGGTATGCTCCGGCGGAACTTCCCCCTTTAAGTCCGGTCCCGAGAGGCCGGGAAGGGAGCCACCGTGCAGCACGTCCACGCGCGCGCGGGGAGCGGCCGGTGACGGTCGTCCTCGACGCCGACGGCATCCGTCGCGCGGTCACGCGCATCGCCCACGAGATCGTGGAGCGCAACCACGGCGTCGCCGACGTGGTCCTGGTCGGCATCGCGGACCGCGGCGACCACCTCGCGGGCCGTCTGGCCGGCGAACTGCGTGCGATCGAGGGTGCGGCGGTCCCCGTCGGAACCCTCGACATCACCTTCTACCGCGACGACATCGGCCTGCGTGCCGAGGCCCCCGAGGTGCACGAGACGCGGATTGGGTTCGACGTCACCGGGCGCACCGTCGTCCTCGTCGACGACGTGCTCTACAGCGGCCGGACGGTGCGTGCGGCGATGGACGCGCTCGTGGACTTCGGACGACCGAGCAGCGTGCAGCTCGCCGTCCTCGTGGACCGCGGGCATCGCGAGCTCCCGATCCGCGCCGACTTCGTGGGCAAGAACCTGCCGACGCGTCGCGACCAGGACGTGCGCGTGCGGGTGACCGAGGTCGACGGCGAGGACGCGGTCCTCGTGGAGGACCCGCGGTGAACCGCCACCTCCTGTCGATCCACGACCTCGCGCCGGAGGACGTCGTGCGCGTCCTCGACACGGCGGAGTCGGTCCGCGAGGTCGGGACGCGCGTGATCAAGAAGGTGCCCGCGCTCCGGGGGCGGACCGTCGTCAACCTGTTCTACGAGAACTCGACGCGCACCCGCATCTCCTTCGAGCTCGCCGCCAAGCGCCTCTCGGCCGACGTCATCAACTTCTCGACGAGCGGTTCCTCGGTGTCGAAGGGCGAGAGCCTGAAGGACACGGCGCTGACGCTGCAGGCGATGGGCGCCGACGCGATCGTGATCCGCCACTCGTCGAGCGGGTCGCCCCTCACGCTGACGCGCTGGGTGCGCGGGAGCGTCCTGAACGCCGGGGACGGCACCCACGAGCACCCCACGCAGGCGCTGCTCGACCTCTACACGATGCGCGAGCGCCTCGGCCGGCTCGAGGGACTGCGCGTCGCGATCGTCGGGGACGTCCTGCACTCGCGCGTCGCCCGATCGCTCTCCTTCGCCCTCGTGAAGATGGGCGCATCCGTGACGCTCGTCGCACCGCCCACGCTCGTGCCCGCGGACGCGCCGGCGTGGGGCGTGCAGGTGTCGACGGCGATCGACGAGGTCATCCCCACCCTCGACGTCTGCTACATGCTCCGCGTGCAGCGCGAGCGTCAGCGCCAGCAGTACTTCCCGAGCGCCCGCGAGTACACGCGCCTCTTCGGGCTCACCACGGCCCGGGCGGAGCGCCTCCCGGACCACGCGATCGTGATGCATCCCGGGCCGATGAACCGTGGCGTCGAGATCGACTCCGACGTCGCCGACCTGCCCCGGGCCGTCATCGAGGAACAGGTCACCAACGGTATCGCCGTGCGGATGTCGCTCCTGTACCTCCTGCTCGGCGGATCGGCGGAGGAGGGCGCGGATGCCTGAGACCTACCTGATCAGAGGGGCGCGCGTCGTCGACCCCGCGTCGGGACGCGACGCCGTCGTCGACGTCGCGCTCGCCGACGGGGTCGTCGCCGCGGTCGGGAAGGGCGCCGCGGGGGCGCACGTGATCGACGCCGGTGGCCTCGTCCTCGCGCCGGGACTCGTCGACCTCCACACCCACCTGCGGGAGCCGGGCTTCGAACACAAGGAGACGATCGAGACCGGAACGCGCGCAGCCGCGCTCGGCGGGTTCACCGCGGTCGCCCCCATGGCCAACACGGACCCGGGGGCGGACGCCGCCGCGGTCGTGCACGAGGTGCGCGCCGCGGCGGCGTCCCGTGGACTCTGCGACGTCTTCCCGGTGGGCGCCGTCACGCGGGGACTCGCCGGTGCGGAGATGGCCGAGCTCGGCGAGCTCTACGAGGCCGGTGTTCGCGTGTTCAGCGACGACGGCCACGTGGTGCCGAGCGCCCGCGTCCTTCGCAACGCCCTCACGTACCTGCGCGCGTTCCCCGGCGCCGTCATCGCCGAGCACGCCGAGGACCCGACGCTCGGCGAGGGCGCGATCGCCCACGAGGGGCTCGTCTCGGCGACGCTCGGCCTCGCATCGGTGCCCCGCGAGGCGGAGGAGATCGTGGTCGCCCGCGACATCGCGCTCGCCCGACTCACGGGCGGCCGGGTGCACTTCTGCCACCTCTCCTCGGCGGGCTCGGTGGACCTCGTCCGGCGCGCGCGCGCAGAGGGCGTCCCCGTGCCCGCGGAGGTGACGCCCCACCACCTCGCGATGACCGACGCATCGCTCACCACCTACGACGCGAACCTGCGCGTGAACCCGCCGCTGCGCGGCGACCGCGATCGCGACGCGCTCCGCCCGGGCCTGGCCGACGGCACGATCGGCCTCGAGACCGCCCTCGCCGTGGTCCTCACCGACCTCGTCCATCCCGGACTGCTCGACCTCCCGCGCGCCATCGCCGCGCAGGAACGTCGCGACGACGCGGCCGCGCAGGGTCCGGCCGAGGAACGCGGAGTTCCGGCTGCGGGACGCGAACGGCGCGGTCACGGTCCAGGTCGCCTCGGGGTCGACGAGGACGAGGTTCGCCGACGCACCCGGTTCGATCGGTCCGCCGTGGCCGTCCGCGCCGAGGATGCGCGCGGGGTTCGTCGAGAGCGCGGCGATGGCGCGCGGGAGGTCGAGCAGTCCGGGATGGACGAGGTCGGTGAGGACCACGGCGAGGGCGGTCTCGAGGCCGATCGTGCCGGGCGGGGCGAGGTCGAACTCGACCTCCTTCTCCTCCGGGGCGTGGG
>JBJTHT010000074.1:0-3433 GCA_046094605.1 Actinomycetota bacterium
GCCTCCCCGACGAGCGTCCCCACGCCGACGGCGATCAGCAGCAGCGTGGCGACGACGAGCCCGTGCGAGAGGTGCGAGGCCGCGACCTGGCCCCACGCCACCGCGGCGAGTCCGAGCCATCCCAGCCGTCGTGCGCCGACGCCGCGCAGGTACCCGTCGACGCCGAGCAGGACGAGCGGCGTCCACGCGATCGTCCCCGCGAACGGGAGCGAGATCGCGATCTTCGAGCCGGCGACCATCGCGGCCAGCGAGAGCCCGCCGACGGTCGCCGCCGGTCGACCGAGCCCGAGCCGCCGCAGGTAGGCGTGGAGCCCGAGGCCGGCGAGGAGCGGATGCACCACGATGATCGCGGCCAGACCCGCGCCGCACCCGAGCGCGGTCGGCAGCGTCATCCAGGGGATCGAGAGCCACCCGGACTGCGGATCGGCGAGGAAGGGCGTGCCGAAGAGTTCGTGTGGGTTCCACAGCGGGAGGTGGCCGACGCGCAGCGCGCGTCCGAGGAGGCACGCGCGTGGGAGCCAGAACGTGAGGAGATCCGGGTGCTGGTCCGACAGACGACCGCCGAACGCGAACCCGCGGAGCGCGACGATCGACCAGATCGCGATCAGCGCGGGGCCGACCCACGCTGCGATGCGCGCGAGGTTCCGGTTCCCCTGCGGCGCCGCGTCCCCGCTCCGCGCGTCGTCCATCGCGACGAGGCTACGCGCGCGACGGTCCTTCCGTCGGCGGAACCCCCCTGCTAGACTCGCCGCGTTCCTTCCCCGACCCCCTCTGAGGTCTGCATGATCAGCCTGCAGCACGTCACGAAGGTCTACAAGACCGGCACCGTCGCCCTCGACGACGTCTCCGTCGAGATCGAGAAGGGCGACTTCGTGTTCGTCGTCGGTTCCTCGGGCTCGGGCAAGTCCACGTTCATCCGCCTGCTCCTCAAGGAGGAGGAGGCCACGAAGGGCGAGATCTACGTCGCCGGCAAGGCCCTCTCGAAGCTCTCCCCGTGGAAGGTGCCGCACCTGCGCCGCAACATCGGGACCGTCTTCCAGGACTACAAGCTCCTCCAGGACAAGACGGTCTTCGACAACGTCGCGTTCGCGCTCGAGGTGATCGGCAAGCCCAAGCACGTCATCGACCAGCGCGTGCCCGAGATCCTCGAGATCGTGGGTCTCGGGGAGAAGCTGAACAGCTTCCCCGACCAGCTCTCGGGCGGCGAGCAGCAGCGCGTCTCGATCGCGCGCGCGTGCGTGAACCGACC
Organism: Actinomycetota bacterium; assembly: GCA_046094605.1. Taxonomy (GTDB): domain Bacteria; phylum Actinomycetota; class UBA4738; order UBA4738; family HRBIN12; genus JBJTIF01. Next base: position 1,250 of record JBJTHT010000074.1, read on the forward strand.
CCTCCTCCTGCTCGCCGACGAGCCGACCGGCAACCTCGACCCGAGCACCTCCGTCGAGATCATGCGGATGCTCGACAAGGTGAACCGCATGGGCACGACGATCGTGATGGCCACGCACGACCAGGCCATCGTCGACGCGATGCGTCGACGGGTCATCGAGATCGAGAAGGGCCAGATCGTCCGCGACCAGTCCCGGGGGGTGTACGGGTAGGTGGCGGGCTTCGACTACCTGTTCCGCGAGACGGCCTCGACCCTGCGCCGCAACGGCCTCGTCGCGTTCGCGGCGATCTCGACCACCTTCATCGCGCTGCTGCTGTTCGGCCTCGCGCTGCTGATCTCGCGGCAGGTGAACCTGATGATCCAGGCGACGACGGGCAACGTGGAGGTCGCCGTGTACCTGAGCGACCCGGTCACGCAGGCGACGACCGGCGCGATCACCGACAAGCTCCAGTCCCTCGACATCGTGTCGCGCGTGGACTTCGAGTCCAAGGAACAGGCCTGCATCCGCTTCAAGGACCTGTTCCGGGGGCAGGCCGCCCTCGTGAACAACGTGGACTGCAACGCGCTCCCCGCGTCGCTGCGCGTGAAGCTCTCGGAACCCGAGAAGTTCGCGCAGGTGACCGCGATCCTCGGCTGCGAACAGCAGGAGGTGGACGGCGCGTCGAAGCTCGTCTGCGCGCAGCCGGGCATCGACAACGTCGTGGACAACAGCCGGTTCCTCAACCGCCTCTTCGCCGTCACGCGGGTCTTCCGGATCGGCGTGCTCCTGGTGTCGATCGTGATGCTCATCGCGGCCGCCGTCCTCATCGCCAACACCGTGCGCATGGGGCTCTTCGCCCGTCGCAAGGAGATCGGGATCATGAAGCTCGTCGGCGCGACGAACTGGCGGATCCGGCTCCCGTTCCTCGTCGAGGGACTCGTCGAGAGCCTCATCGGCGCCGGGGCGGCGGTGCTGTTCCTGTTCGGGCTGAAGGTGGCCTTCATCAACCCGCTCTACGGGTCGGTGCGATTCATCCCGTGGGTGACGAACGCCGATGTCCTCGCGATCGTGCCCTGGCTGCTCGTCGCCGGCGCGCTCCTCGCGATCGTCGCCTCGCTCGCCGGGATGCGCCGCTTCCTCGACGTCTAGCCGATCATGCCGCGGGGGGCGCCGCGCGACGGCGAGGGCACGAAGACGGCGATCACGAACCGCAAGGCCCTCCGCGACTACGAGATCCTCGACCGCTTCGAGGCCGGCATGGTCCTCACCGGGGCCGAGGTGAAGTCCCTCCGCGGCGGGCAGGGGTCCCTCTCCGAGGCGTACGCCCGCATCCGCGGGGAGGACGTCTGGGTCGAGGGGATGCACATCCCGCCGTACGCCCAGCAGATGGACAAGCGGACGTACGACCCCGCGAGGCCGCGGAAGCTCCTGCTCCACCGCAAGGAGGTGCACCGCCTCATCGGCACGATGGCGGAGAAGGGGTTCGCGCTCGTGCCGCTGCGCGTGTACTTCGCCCACGGGCTCGCGAAGATCGAGCTCGGGCTCGGTCGGGGCCGCCGGACCTTCGAGAAGCGCGAGGTCATCAAGGCGCGGGATGCGAAGCTCGAGATGGACCGCGCAGCCCGCCGGCGCCGCTGACGCCGACGACGCGGTGCCGCGTCGTCGGCGTCCGTATACTGGCTGCACAACTGCATATGGGGGTGTACCGGATTCGACCCGGGCGGATACCGCTCGGGGGAAGCGGGCCGAGGTCCCCGGATGCCTCGTGAAAAGCCGGGACAACACAAGCGCCGACAACTACGCGCTCGCTGCCTAATTAGGTAGCCGTCCTCCCGGGAGGGCCTGCGGCCCGGGGTTAGGGCGTCGCTCGCAGGATCACGGTGGTGGCTCCGCCTGGGGGCCTCCGCCGGACATCGAACCCGGGCTGGTCGAGGGGTCCTCCGCCGATGGGAGCCCCGCGACGAGATCTTCCGTCGGCTGCGCCCGGAGAAGTCCCGAACGGTCGACTGGGGACGGGGGTTCGACTCCCCCCACCTCCACCACGTCGCGAGGCCCGGACCGTCACGGTCCGGGCCTCGTCGCGTTCCCGGGCCCCGACGGCATCCCGGTCGCGGCCCCGATCGGAGACCGGCTCGCGAGCTGCCGAGGACGATGCGGGCGGGGGGCGCGGGGGGCGCCGGCCGGCCCCGGCCCGCGCGCGCCGG
>JBJTHT010000075.1:0-4921 GCA_046094605.1 Actinomycetota bacterium
CGCGGGCGCGCGGCGCCCCGCGCCGGGCGGCCGCGCCCGCCTCGACGAGCCCGTCCCGGGCGAGCCCGCCCCGGTTGCTGAAGAGAATGATTCTCGTCTAGGGTTCCGGCGTGCGCCGGCCCCTCGCCCTCCTCCTCGCCCTCGCCCTCCTCGCGCCCGCGTGCGCGACCGGGGGCGACGGCGTGCGCGTGGTCGCCGCGCTCTACCCGCTCGCGTGGCTCGCGCAGCGGGTCGGCGGCGGGCTCGTGGACGTGGAGGACCTGACGCCGCCCGGCACCGAGGCGCACGACGCGACGCTCTCCGCCGGCCAGCGCGCCGACCTGCAGGCCGCCGACGTCGTGCTGTTCCTCGGCGGGATCGGGTTCCAACCCGATGTGGAACGCGCCGCGGCGCAGGCGAGCGGTGCCGTCGTGGATCTCGCGGCGGACCTCGACCTCCTCGCGGTGGATGGTGCGCGGGATCCGCACGTGTGGCTCGATCCGATGCTCCTCGCCGCCTTCGTCCCGGCGGTCGAGGCCGCGCTCGCGCTGGCCGACCCGTCCAACGCCGAGGCCTTCGCCGCCAACGCGGATGCGACGCGGGAGGTCCTCGCCGCCCTCGACGCGGAGTTCCGCGACGGCCTCGCGGGCTGCGCGTACCGCTCGTTCGTCACGACGCACGCCGCGTTCGGCTACCTCGCGCGCGCCTTCGACCTCCAGCAGGTGCCCGTCGAGGGCCTCACCCCCGAGGCGGAACCGTCGGCCGCCGCCATCGAGGCCGCGCTCGCGGCGATCGACGCCGGCGAGGCCGCGCCCGCGGTGTTCGCGGAGGCGACCGCCGAGGGCCGTCGCATCGGGCGGGCGGTGGCCGAACAGGCCGGCGTCGCCGAGTTCGGCCTCTCCACCCTCGAGAGCGACCCCGCGCCGCTCGGCTATCCGGCCGTGATGCGCGCGAACCTCCTGAGCCTGCGGGACGGTCTCGCGTGTCCGTGACCGCGCCGTCGCTCTCGTTCCGCGGCGTGCGCTTCGGGTTCGGCGCGGCGCCGATCCTCGACGGCGTCGACCTCGCGCTCGCCCCCGGCGACTTCGTCGTCCTCGCGGGCGCCAACGGCAGCGGGAAGTCGACGCTGCTGCGACTCGCGCTCGGCCTGCTGCGTCCCGCGGCGGGGGAGGTGCGCGTCCTCGGCGGCGCGCCGACCGACGCCGCGGTGCGCCGCCGCATCGGCTACGCGCCGCAGGGTCTGCGCGTCGCGAGTTCCCTGCCGGTCTCGGTCACGGAGGTCGTCGGTGCGGGCCTCGCGGGGACCCACGGACCGCTGCGCCGCTTCGATCGCGCGGACCGCGAGGCCGTCGCGCACGCGATCGCCTCCGTCGGCCTCGCCGATATCGCCTCCGAGTGCCTGTTCGAGCTCTCCGGCGGCCAGCAGCAGCGCGCGATCCTGGCGCGCGCCTTCGTCGGGGAACCGGCCCTGCTCCTGCTCGACGAGCCGACCACCGGCATCGACCAGGCGCTGCGTCCGCAGATCGCCGCGGAACTGCGTCGCCGCGCCGATGCGGGCGCGACGATCGTCGCCGTGTCGCACGACCCCGACGACTTCCACCAGGTCTGCGACCGCATCCTCGTGATCGGGAACGGTCGCCTGCGCCAGATCACGCACGAGGAGTTCCACGCCCACCTCGAGGTGACGCCGTGACGCGGCTGCTCCTGGTGTTCGCGCTCCAGGCCTACGTCGCGGGCGCGGCCGTCGGGGCGGCCGCGCCCGCGCTCGGCTGCGTCATCGTCCAGCGGCGGCTCTCGCTGATCGGCGATGCGACGGGCCACCTCGCGTTCGCGGGCGTCGCGATCGGTGTGGCGCTCGGCGTCGCGCCGATCTGGGGCGCGCTCGTCGTCGCCGTGCTCGGCGCGATCGGCCTCGAGTTCCTGCGCGCGCGCGGCCGCCTCGCGGGCGACCTCTCGCTCGCGCTCGTCTTCTACCTCGGCCGCGCGCTCGGCGACGTCGTCCTCACCGCGCGCGGCGGGCTGAACGCGTCGGTGCAGGGGTTCCTGTTCGGCAGCATCTTCGCGATCACGTGGACCGACGTCGTCGCGATCGTCGCGCTGTGCGCGCTCGTCCTCATCGTCGTCGCGCTCGCGTACCGGGGGCTGCTCGCCGTCGCGCTCGACGAGGACACCGCGCGCGCGTCGGGGCTCCCGGTCGATGCGCTGAACCTCGTCCTCGTCGTGCTCACGGCCCTCCTCGTCGCGGCGGGCATGCGTGTCGTGGGGCTCCTCCTCGTCGCCGCGCTGCTCGTGATCCCCGTCGCGACGGGCTCGCGCATCGCGCACTCGTTCCGGTCCACGGTGCGCTGGGCGATCGCCGCCGGTGTCGTGTCCGTGCTGCTCGGTCTCGTCGTCGCGCTCGTGCAGGGGCGGGGGGCGCCGGGCGGCGCCATCGTCCGCACCGCGGCGGCGCTGTTCGCCCTCGCCGAGGTCGCGAGCCGGCGCGCCCGGCGCCACCCGGTGCCCCGGTGAGCGAGGCGACGCTCCTCCTCGCCGAGACGGGCCTGCGCGCGACCGCGCAGCGCGTCTCGATCGTGCGCGCGCTCGAACGCTCCGGACGGCCGCTCACGGCGCAGGCGCTGCACGCGCGCCTGCGCCGTGGCGGCCGCGGTCCGGGCCTCGCGACCGTCTACCGCACGCTCCAGGCGCTCGCGCGCGTCGGGCGCGCGCGCACGTTCCCCGTGGGCGAGGGTGAGCTCGCCTACCGCCTGTGCGAACCGGGCCACCACCACCACCTGATCTGCGAGCGCTGCGGGACCGTCGTCGAGATCCCGGCGTGCGAGATCGAGGGGTGGGCCGTCGCGGCCGCCCGCAGGCGCGGGTTCACGGTGTCGTCGCACCAGGCCGACATCGTGGGCCGCTGCCCCCGTTGCGCCTGAACCTCCCCGGGAGGCGCGGGGACCTCCTCTATCCTTGTTCCATCCCGATGGAGGCGGCGGCATGAGCATGCGCGAACGACGGTTCCTCGCACGACCTGCGGCCGTCGTCCTGGCCGCGCTCGGCATCCTGCTCGCGTACGGGTGGACGTTCCTCCTCGATCCGTCGCTCTCGGCCCCGACGCGCGACCCCGCCTGGTACACGTGGCGTTCCGCGCTGCTGATGCACGCGGACCCGGGCTCGCTGCTCGACGACTGGGGTCCCTTCGCGCTGTTCTCCGGCGGCTACCGCGTGTCGGTGCCGCTCTACGGCGCGCTCCTGCAGCGCGTGGCCGGCATCGACCTCTACTCGTTCAGCGCGTTCCTCATGATCGGGATCCCGGTCCTCACGGGTCTCGCGCTCGGCGCGTTCTCGTGGCGGAGCCGCCAGGACCCGCTCCGGTTCCTCCTCGTGCTGCTCGCGACCGCGGTGTGGTTCATGACCACCCCGTACGTCGGCTACCTCGACAACATCGCGATGCTCTACCTGCTCGGCCTGATGCTCGCGTTCTTCGAACCGGCGCGGACGTCGTGGGGCGCGCGCGTCGCGCTGTTCCTGCTCGGCATCGTCGCCGCGTTCACGCACCCGACCACCTGCGTGATCTTCGGGCTGTCGCTCGTCGCGCTGTTCGGGTTCCGCGTCCTCACGAGCCGGTTCCGCTTCGGCCCGGCGCTCTCGGAGCTCGCGCCGTCCCTCCTCGCGATCGGCGGGGGCATGGTGCTCGGGCTCGCGACGTGGCTCGTCGGGCCGTGGGGCCCGCCGGGCGCGCTCGCGGACGCGGCGCTGCCCCCGCCCTACACGGGCGAGGTGTTCATGGGTCGGTTGATCGGGTGGCTGAAGTCGTTCCAGCCGATCGTCCTCGTCCCGCTCGTGCTGCTCGCGATCGGGTGGACGGTCGCGACGGCGCGCCGGGAGCGCACGCGCTCGGAGGGATTCGGAACCCTCTCCGCCGCGCTCCTCCTGCCGTTCCTCGGGGTGCTCGGGTTCCTCGCGGGGGCGGTCTACCCCTACTACCGCTTCATGAACGCGACGGTCGCGCTGTTCCCGCTGGCGGGCCTCGGCCTCTGGGTGGCGATCCGCTGGCTCCTCGCGCGGGAAGGTCGCGCGCGCGCGGCGGGTCGCGTCGGCATCGCCGCGCTCCTCGCCGCGACGGGGTTCGTCTGGTTCACGGCGCGCGATGTGTCGCACTGGTCGGACCCGGACAGCCAGTGGATCGACCAGCCGACGCGCACGGCCCTCGCGGCGGTGCGCGCGGTCGTGGGTCGCTCCGACCCCGCGAGCCCCGTGCTCTTCGTCATCGACTACGAGGACGTCTACCAGGCGTACGGCTGGTCGAAGACCTTCACGAACGTCTCGCGCACGGGTCTCCCGGGCGATGCGGCGCGGCGCTCGATGACCTCCTTCGGCGACGTGGCCGACCTCGTCGCGGGCCGCCCGACCGTGCGCACCGACCCGACGTACAACCGGATGGCGGCGGCGTACTTCGACGAGGTGCAGGCGCTCCGCGACCGCGAGAGCGGCCCACCGCTCGTGTTCCTCGTGCGCCAGTTCAACGAGGGAACCGCGAACGCGGACCTGATCGACGCGGGGGATCCGACGATCGTGCCGATCGGCGCCGACGTCGCGATGGTGACCGCGGCCGGCTTCGCCGTGCCCGACGAGGCGACGCTGTCGGCCGCGCGTGCCGCCAGCGACGAGGTCGGCGCGTTCTACGCCGACCACCCGAACGCGCTCGGGAATCCCCTCCACACCCTGCGCGTCCTCCTCGGCCTCGCGCTCCTGCTCGTGCTGCCGGGGTTCCTCGCGTCGCGGTTCTTCGAGCTCGACGACCCATGGCTGCGCATCGCGCTCATCCCGGGGATCTCGGTCGCCCTCACGGTCGTCTCGGCGATCCTCGTCGTCGCGGTGCGGCGCCAGCCCTTCGGGGTCCTCGACGGATGGCTCTCGCTCGGGCTCGCGACGGCGGTGGCCGCGGGGGGCCCCCGCC
>JBJTHT010000076.1:0-7001 GCA_046094605.1 Actinomycetota bacterium
ACGGCGGCGCCGCCGAGGACCTGATCGCCTACCGGCTCGACGGGGAACGCTGGTTCATCGTGCCCAACGCGGCCAACACCGCGACCGCGTGCGACGCGATGGCGTCGGTCGGCCTCGCGCCGCGTCCGCTCGACGACGGACCCTGCACGCCGAGGAAGCACCAATCCTCGAGCGGACGCGGTGCGAGGCCGACCGATGCCATCGCGTCGCACGCGGTCGCGGTGTTGGCCGCGTTGGGCACGATGAACCAGCGTTCCCCGTCGAGCCGGTAGGCGATCAGGTCCTCGGCGGCTCCCCCGTCCCCATGCAGGAGGAGGTTGTACTGCGCGCGGCCGACCGCGATCCGCGCGAGATCGTTCGTGAGGAGTGCCTGGAGCCCACCCAGGACCTCGGGCCCCTCGACGTCCACCTTGCCGAGGTGCGAGAGGTCGAAGAGGCCGACCCGCGTCGGCCCGCGTCGTGGACCTCCCGTTCGTCGCGCGCTCGCCCCGAGGGGACTAGACTCCGCGCCACAACTGAAGAGCACAGGTCCTCGAGGGCGGCACCTCGGTGCCGGAGTCCGGTCCGCCGATGCGGATCGGGCGAAGAGGGAAGCCGGTGGGAATCCGGCACGGTCGCGCCACTGTGACCGGGGAGCGGATCCGCGAGATGCCACTGGGAGCGATCCCGGGAAGGCGCGGACGAGCGGTGATCCGGGAGTCAGGAGACCTGCCTCCGGGGACGTGCGGCGATCCTTCGCTGAAGGGAGAGCGCATGTCCCGCCGTTCCGCGGCCCTCGTGGTCGCATCCCTGTTCCTCGTCGGCGCCTGTTCGGCCGACGCCCCGGTGCCGGTCCCGACGCCATCACCGAGCACCGCGTTCCCGCGCACGCTGGTCGACGACGACGGCGTCACCGTCACGATCGATGCGGAACCGATGCGCATCGTCACGTTCGCCCCGTCGATCACCGAGACGCTCTTCGCCCTCGGTCTCGGCGATCGCATCGTCGGGGTCTCGGGTCCCTACGACGATGTCCCGGCGGCGGCGACGGACATCCCCGAGGTCGGCGGCGCGGGTGACTTCGGCGTGGATCCGAACCTCGAGACCGTCGTCGGCCTCGAGCCCGATCTGTTCCTCACGATCGCGGGCGGCGATGCATGGAAGGGGCGGCTGCGCGAGCTCGGCGTCCCCGTGTTCACCCTCGACGCGACCGATCTCGAGGACCTCCTCCGCGATATCGCGACGATCGGAGCGCTCACCGGGTCGGAGGTTGCCGCCGACGCCCTGGTCGCCTCGATGCGCGGCGATGCCGACGCCGTCGCGGCCGCGGTCGCTGATCTGCCGCGGGTGTCCTGCTTCTACGAGGTCTACTACCCGCCGCTGATGACGGCCGGCCCCGGGACCTTCATCGACGACCTGCTCGACCGCGCGGGGTGCGCGTCGGTCGCGGCCGATGCCGCGACGCAGTACCCGGAGTGGTCCATCGAGGACCTCGTCGCCGGGGCCGTCGAGGTCTATCTGGTGTCGTCGGAGTCGGGTGCGGACGCATCCGCGGTGCTCGCGCGGTCGGGCTTCGACGCCGTGGACGCCGTCGCGGCCGGCCGGGTCGCCGTGGTGGACTCCGACCTCGTCTCCCGCGCCGGCCCCCGCGTCATCGAGGGCCTGCGCGCGTTCGCCGTCGCGCTCCATCCCGGGCTCGTGGTGTGAGGGCCGTCGCCCGCCATCGACGCGTCCTCCTCGGCCTCGCCGCGGGGGTGCTCGTGGTCGTGCCGCTGGCCGTGGCGGTCGGGTCCGTGCCGGTCTCGCCGATCGCGATCGTCCGGCTCATCGCGTGGCGCCTCGGGCTCGCATCGCGTCCCGAGGTCTCCCGCTCGATCGAGGTCATCGTGCTGGACCTGCGACTGCCGCGCGTGCTGCTCGCCGCCGTGGTCGGCGCGGCGCTCGCCGCCTCGGGAACGGTGTTCCAGGCGCTCTTCCGCAACCCGCTGGCCGACCCCGCGATCATCGGGGTCTCCTCGGGGGCGGCGCTCGGCGCCGTGCTCGTGATCGTCACCGTCGGCGCGGGGAGCCTGGCGGGCCTCGGCGTCCCGCTCGCGGCGTTCGTGGGAGCACTCGCGACGGGGTTCCTCGTCTACCGGCTCGCGCGCGTGGGTCCGACGGTGCACGTCGCGACGCTCCGCCTCGCGGGCGTCGCGGTCGCGGCGGTCGTCTCGAGCGCGATGTCGCTCGTGATGTCGTTCTCGGGGGAACGCCTCCGCGACATCTACACGTGGCTCCTCGGCGGCCTCGTCGCGCAGGGGTGGCGATCCGTCGCGATCACCGCGCCGGTCGTGGCCGTCGGCGTCCTCGCCGCGGCGACGACCGCGCACGACCTGAACCTGGTGGCGCTCGGCGAGGAGCGCGCCGCGCAGCTCGGCGTGGACGTGCAGGCGCTCAAGCGTCGCTCGCTCGCCGCCGGCGCGCTCCTCGCCGCGGCCGCGGTCTCCGTCGGCGGCATCATCGGCTTCGTCGGCCTCATGACGCCGCACCTGCTGCGACTGGCGGTCGGCCCGGACCACCGACGGCTCCTCCCGGCGGTGCTGCTCGCGGGTCCGCTAATCCTCGTCGGCGCCGACCTCGTCGCGCGCACCGTCCTCGCGCCGCAGGAACTCCCCGTCGGCGTCGTGACGGCGCTCCTCGGCGGGCCCTTCTTCCTGTTCTTGCTGACGCGAGAGACCGGACGCCAGCGTGGGTGACGCCAGCGTGGGTGACGGGGGTCTCGTCCTACGCGGGGTGACCGCGGGGTACGGCGCGACGCCGGTGCTCCGCGACGTCGACCTCGAGGTCCGTCGTGGCGAGGTCGTCGGTCTCGTCGGGCCGAACGGTTCCGGGAAGACGACCGCGGTCCGCGTCGCGTCGCGGGCGCTGCCGCCGGATGCGGGGACGGTGCGGGTCGCGGGGGAGGATCCCTACGCGGTGGGCGCGCGCATCGCGGCGCGGTCGGTCGCGGTCGTCCCGCAGGACGTGCGTGTCGCGTTCCCCTTCACCGTCCTCGAGACGGTGCTGATGGGGCGCACGCCCTACCGGACGTCGTGGGGCGGCGATCGACCGGAGGACTGGGCGATCGCGCGCGAGGCGATGGTCGAGGCCGAGGTCCTGCACCTCGCGGACCGCGAGGTCGGGGAACTCTCCGGCGGCGAGCGACGCCGCGTGCTGCTCGCCCAGGCGCTCGCGCAGGACGCGCCGGTCCTCCTGCTCGACGAACCCACGACGCACCTCGATCTGCGCCACGTCGTCGACCTGCTCGCCGTCGTGCGCGATCTCGCGGAACGCCGCGGCCGCGCCGTGCTCGCGGTCCTCCACGACCTCACCGTCGCGGCGCACGCCTGCGATCGGATCGTCGCGCTCGACGGCGGCCGCGTCGTCGCGTCGGGGGAACCGTCCGCCGTCGTCACCCCCGACCTCCTCGCCGACGTCTACGGCGTGCGCGGCGACGTGGACGTGGATCCGACGACCGGGCGACCGACGGTCCGCGTCGCGGCGGCGCCGCGCGCGCGCGCCGTCGGCGGGCGCCGCGTGCACGTGGTCGGCGGCGCGGGACGCGCGGCGCCGCTGCTCCGTTCGCTCGCCGCCGCGGGCTGCGACGTGAGCGTCGGGGTCCTGCACGCGGGCGACGACGACGCGCTCGTCGCGGAGCGGCTGAACCTGCGCCGCGTGGTGATCCCCGCGTTCGCGACGATCGACGACGCGAGCGCCGCCGAGACCCGGGCGCTCATGGCGGAGGCGGAGGCGGTCGTCGTCCTGGACCCGCCGGTCGGGCCCGGGAACCTCGGGAACCTCCGGCTCGCCCTCGACGCCGCCGCCGCGGGCGGAGCCGTCATCCTGGTCGAGGGCTCGCCGATCGCCGATCGCGACTTCGCCGCTGGCGCGGCCACCGAGGCATGGAGCGCGCTCCGGCCGCTGGCGCGGCACGTGGTGGCCGACGCGGCGGAGGCGGCCGCCCTCGCGGGTACCATGGGCGCATGAACGAGGAGACCGAGGCCACCGCGACCGTCGAGCCGGTCGCCGACACGTCCGGAGCGGACGCCCCGACGCGCGAGGCCGTCCTCGAGGCGCTCAAGGCCGTCATGGACCCCGAGCTCGGCATCAACATCGTCGATCTCGGGCTGGTCTACCGGGTGGAGATCGAGGACGGCATCGTCGTCATCGACTACACGCTGACCACGATGGGCTGTCCGATCGGACCGCTGATCGAGCAGCAGATGCACGCGCTCGTCACCGGCCTCGGCGGGGTGCGCGGCGTGCAGCCGCAGATGGTGATCCGCCCCCCGTGGAGCCCGGAGATGATGTCCGAGGAGGCCAAGGCCTCCCTCGGGTACTTCTAGGCGTCGCGCGCAGCTCCGGCCCGCGCCGGGAGCCGCGCCCCGACCGTTCGGGCGAATCCGACCTCTCCGGTGGGAATTCGTGCGTGCGACGGGTATCCTCACCCCATGGCCATCTCTCAGGAAGAGCATCTCCAGGAACTCGACAAGGGCTACCGGTTCGGCTGGAACGACCCGTCCCGGGCCGTCATCGAGCCCAAGCGCGGCCTCTCCGAGCGCGTGGTCGAGGAGATCTCGGCCCTCAAGTCCGAACCGGACTGGATGCGGCAGTTCCGCCTGAAGTCGCTGCGGCACTTCGACGCGCGACCGATGCCGTGGTGGGGCGCCGACCTCTCCGACATCGACTTCCAGAACATCTTCTACTTCATCCGCTCGACGGAGAAGCAGGCCAAGACGTGGGAGGACCTCCCCGACGAGATCAAGGGGACGTGGGACAAGCTCGGGATCCCCGAGGCCGAGAAGAAGTACCTCGGCGGCGTCTCCGCCCAGTACGAGTCGGAGGTCGTCTACCACAAGATCAAGGACGAACTGGAACAGATGGGCGTCCTGTTCACCGACATGGACAGCGCGGTGCGCCTGTACCCCGACCTCGTCCGCGAGTACTTCGGCACGCTGATCCCGCCCAACGACAACAAGTTCGCGGCGCTCAACTCGGCGGTGTGGTCGGGCGGTTCCTTCATCTACGTCCCGCCGGGCGTCCAGGTCGACATCCCGCTCCAGGCCTACTTCCGCATCAACGCGGAGAACATGGGCCAGTTCGAGCGGACGCTGATCATCGCGGACGAGGGCTCCTACGTGCACTACGTGGAGGGCTGCTCCGCGCCGATCTACTCGAGCGACTCGCTCCACTCCGCGGTCGTCGAGATCGTGGCCAAGAAGGGCGCCCGCGTCCGGTACACGACGATCCAGAACTGGTCGAAGAACGTCTACAACCTCGTCACCAAGCGCGCCGCGGCCTACGAGGACGCCGTGATGGAGTGGGTGGACGGGAACATCGGTTCCAAGGTGACGATGAAGTACCCGTCGATCTACCTGCTCGGCAAGGGCGCCCGCGGCGAGGTTCTCTCCGTCGCGTACGCCGGCGAGGGGATGCACACCGACGCCGGCGGCAAGGCGATCCACGCCGCGCCGTACACGACGAGCGTGATCACGAGCAAGTCGGTGTCCAAGGGCGGCGGGCGCACCGGCTACCGCGGTCTCGTCCGCGTCGAGCCCGACGCGCACCACGCGAAGTCGACCGTGAAGTGTGACGCGCTGATCCTCGACGACGCCTCCCGGTCCGACACGTACCCCTACATCGAGGTGGAGGACGAGACGGCGTCCCTCGGCCACGAGGCCACGGTCTCGAAGGTGGGCGAGGACCAGCTCTTCTACCTGATGAGCCGCGGCCTCTCGGAGAACGAGGCGACGGCCATGATCGTGAACGGGTTCATCGAGCCCGTGACCCGCGAGCTCCCGATGGAGTACGCGGTGGAACTCAACCGCCTGATCGAGCTCCAGATGGAGGGCTCGGTCGGCTGACCCCGCCGGCCCCCGGGCCGGCCGAGGAGGACGGACGATGGTCGAGGTGATGGCGCGCGGCTTCGACGCCGCCGCGCTCGGCGTCCTGCCGGCGGCGCCCGACTTCGTCGGCGCCCTCCGCCGGCGCGCGCTGGAGGAGTTCCTCGCGCTCCCGATCCCGTCGCAGGACACCGAGGAGTGGCGCTACACCGATCTCTCCGCGCTCGACCTGGCGCTGCGCCCGTACGTCGAGGGTCAGCGCGTCGACGCGCTCGAGTCCGCGCCCGCGGCGATCCGCGAAGCGCTCGCCGACCTCGGTCCGCGGGCCGGCCTGCGCGTGCAGCACGACTCCACGACGATGCTCGCGACCCTCGACCCCGCGGTGGCCGCGCAGGGGGTCGTCTTCGACGACCTCGACCGTGTCGCCACCGAGCGCCCCGAGCTCGTCGAGCCCTACCTCCACGCGCTCGTCCCGACGGGCCGCTCGAAGTTCACGGCCCTCCACGGCGCGTTCCGCACGGGAGGAACCTTCCTGCACGTCCCCGACGGCGTTCGCGTCGAACTGCCGCTCCACGCGTTGACCTTCCTCGACGCCGACGGTGCCGCCGTGTTCCCCCACACGCTCGTCGTCGCGGGTCGGGGGAGCGAGGTCACCCTCGTGGATCGCTTCGTGTCCCCGGACCTCTCGCATGCGCTGGCCGACGCCGTCGTCGAACTCCACCTCGGTGACGGCGCCCACGTGCGCCACGTCGCGCTCCAGGAATGGGGCGAGGGCGTCACCCACCTCGGCGTCCAGCGGGCGCGCCTCGGCCGCGACGCGGACCTCCGTACCGTCTCGGTCGGGTTCGGTGCGTCCCTCGCCCGTGCGGAGGCCGAGAGCATCCTCGCCGAGCAGGGCGGCTTCTCCGAGATGCTCGGCGTCTTCTTCGCCGACGACCGCCAGCACTTCGATCACCGCACCGAGCAGGACCATGTCGCGCCGAACTGCACGAGCGACCTCCTCTACAAGGGTGCGCTCCGCGACGCCTCGCGCGGCGTCTTCTCGGGCTGGGTCCACGTGCGTCCCGGTGCGCAGAAGACCGACGCGATGCAGACGAGCCGCAACGTGATCCTCTCCGAGTCCGCCTTCGCCCGCGCGATCCCGAACCTCGAGATCGAGGC
>JBJTHT010000077.1:0-2350 GCA_046094605.1 Actinomycetota bacterium
GGTGCGCGCGCCAGTCCACGGCGCGGAGGCCCAGGGCCAGCACGAGGTTGATGAGGATGAGCGTGCTCGCCCAGCGGAGCGCCGCCATCCCCTGGATCGTGTTCCGTCGTCGGAGGTTGTACGCGATGAACGCGCCGAAGACGCCGAAGATCGCGCCCGAGGCGCCGACGCCGAGCATCGTGAGGTCGCCGAACACGTAGGACGTCACGCTCGCGGCGAACCCGGTCACGAGATAGAGCGCGAGGAACCGTCGGGGGCCGTGGATCTGCTCGATGAGCGTGCCGAAGGAGTAGAGCGCGTAGCCGTTGAAGGCGATGTGCAGGATCGACGCGTGGAGGAACATCGCCGTGACCAGGCGCCACCACTCGCCCGCGGCGATCAGGTAGGGCTGCAGCGCGCCGAGGCGCAGCAGCATGCGTTGCGAGGGCTGGCCGAGCGCGCCGCCCCCGGCGAACCGCGACAGCCGCCACCCCCCGCCGTGCGCGACGGGGCGCGCCCGGGGGGCCAGGCCCCGGGCGGGGGGCCGCCCCCCGCCCGGCCCGCCCCCGCACCGGCGGAACTCCTCCCTCGCCTCCTCGACGCAGGCCGGGCACTGGAAGCCCACCGACGCGGGGATCATGCACTCGGGGCACACCGGCCGGTCGCAGCGCGTGCAGCGCACGCCGGTGAGCCGATCGGGGTGACGCGCGCAGGCCTGCGTCACAGCGCCGCGTCAAGTTCCGCGCGGACCTCGGCCTCGTCGAAGAGCGGCGTCCAGCGATCGAGGATCGTGCCGTCCGCGCCGATCAGGTAGAGCCAGGGTTCCGTGAGGTCGTTGTCGCGGTAGAGCCACTCGGCCGCCGCGTCGTTGATGGACTGCGTCGTGAAGTCCCGCCAGATCTCGACGTGGAGCACGTTCGCGCGGCCGGCGTAGTCGGCGGCGATGGCCTCGACCACGTCGGTGACCGGACCGCAGAACTGGCTCTGGCAGTACACGGGCGTGGCGAAGATCACGAGCGAGGGCATCCCGCTCGCGATCGCCTCGGCGATCGTCATCGCGTGCAGGTCGGGGTCGGGGAGCGTGCCGTCGGCCGCGCGCGAGTCGAGCGAGACCGGTGTGACGTCGTCGCCCGCCACCGGGTTCACCGTGGCCAGGGCGGGCTGGCCCGGCGCGGGCAGGCGCGGTTGCGTGTCGACGAGGACCGTCGCGCTGCCGGTCGCGGTCCCCTCGGCGAGGTCGGCGGTCACCGCGACGATCCAGATGCCCGCGAGGTCGAACGTCACGTCCTCGGCCTGGTAGATCCCGCGCGCCTCCGAGGGCTGCGTGAGCCGCGGAGCGGCGCCGACCTCGTCGGCGGTCCCCGGCGTCGGCACGTAGCCCGCCGTCGCCGTCGGTCCCGCGACGGGGCCGATCGGGTTCGACGAGGTGCCGGTGTAGGTGAAGGCGTAGGCGACCTCGCCGAAGGACACGAGACGGCCGTCGGCGGCCACGAGCCCGACGTTCACGCGCTGCGGCGCGCCGGCGTAGAGGTCGCTGCTCGCGAGGAAGACGGTGAGGACCGGCCCGCCCGGCGCCGGCGTCGCGCCGCCGCCGTTGCCGCCACCGCCACCGCAGGCGGCGGCGAGGAGGGCGGTCGCGACGAGCAGGCGGAGGGCGCGGGGCACGGGAACCATCATCCCGCGTGGCGTCGGCGCCGTCAGGCGCAGGGCGGGACCGCGAGGTCCAGGTCGCCCAGGACCGTCGCGGTGGCCGCGAGGAGCGCGCGCGCGTCGGCGGCGAGCGAGGGCGCCGGGGGCTCGGTCGCGAGGTCGGCCTCCACGCGGGTCTTTGCCTCGAGCAGGACCGCGGCGTCGCCCGCGGAACCGTCCGTGGCCGCGGCGGCGAACAGGTGGAGCCCGTCGTGCGCGTCGTCGAAGAACGGCGCGGCCGCGGAACCGGGGTCCGTTCCCTCGGCCGCCGCGATCGTCCCGCACAGCCCGCGGACCACCTTGTCGGCGAGGGGCTGGGCGATGACGCCGCGGTCCGGCGCGGCGGAACACGCGGCCGCGGCGAGCGCGAGGAGCGCGACGAGCCGCCTCACAGGTCGTGGCCCTCGAGGCGCAGCAGCGCGACCTTCCGCCACTCCGACCCGCCGTAGCCGCCCGGCCCGCCCGACGCCGGGACGATGCGGTGGCACGGCACGACGATGGGGACGGGGTTGGCGTTCAGCGCGTTGCCGGGCGCGCGGGGGCCGGGGGGGGCGCCCCCCCGGCCGGCCACGCCCTGAACCCCCACCCCGTCCCCCACGTCGTGCCGTGCCCCCGCATCGTCCCGGGGTCGGGGGGGGCGGGGGGCGACGGCGGGGGGGAGGGGCGGGAGGGCGCGCGGCGG
>JBJTHT010000078.1:0-6651 GCA_046094605.1 Actinomycetota bacterium
GCCTGACCGAGGCAGTGCACGAACGGGGGGCCGCCGCGAGGCGGCCCCCCGTTCGCATGTCCGGGGTCCGCACGCGCGGGACGGTCAGCCGAGCAGCTGGCGCAGCACCATGCGGAGCACCCCGCCGTGGCGCAGGTACTCCAGTTCCGTGGGTCCGTCGACGCGAACGACGGCGTCGAAGCCGACCTCGGAACCATCCGCGCGGCGCGCGGTGACGCGGGCGGTGGACCCCGGCGTGAGCCCCGCGAGGCCGCGCACGTCGAAGGACTCCTCCCCGGTCAGCCCGAGCGAGGCCGCGCTCTCCCCCGCGCGGAACTGCAGCGGCACGCGGCCCATGCCGCCGAGGGTGCTGCGGTGGATGCGCTCGAAGGACTCCGCGATGACGACCCGCACGCCGAGGAGCTGCGGACCCTTGGCCGCCCAGTCGCGCGACGAGCCCGAGCCGTACTCCTTACCGGCGAGCACGACGAGCGGGACGCCCTCGGCCGCGTAGCGCTCGGCGGCCTCGAAGATCGTCGTCTGCGCCCCATCCGGGAAGTGCCGCGTGATCGGACCCTCCGTGCCGGGCGCGAGGAGGTTGCGCAGGCGGATGTTGGCGAAGGTGCCGCGGACCATGACCTCGTGGTTCCCGCGGCGGGCGCCGTAGGAGTTGAAGTCGCGCACGGTGACGCCGCTCGACTCGAGGTAGGTGCCCGCGGGCGACTCCCGACGGATCGACCCGGCGGGCGAGAGGTGGTCGGTCGTGACCGAGTCCCCGAGCGCGACGAGCACGCGCGCGCCCAGGACGTCCTCCGGGTCGCGCGGCCCGCCGGCGAGGTCGGCGAAGAACGGCGCCTCGCGCACGTACGTGGAGGCGGGGTCGAACGCGTAGATCGCGCCCTCCGGGACCGGGAGCGAGCGCCAGAGCTCGTCGCCCTCGTCGATGCGGGCGTACTGGGTGAGGAACTGCTCGGACGTGACGGCGGATGCGACGGCGTCGCGGACCTCCTCGGGCATCGGCCAGATGTCGCGCAGGTACACCGGCCGCCCGCCCTCGCCGGTCCCGATCGGGTCGGTCGCGAGGTCGAGGTCGACGCGGCCCGCGAGCGCGTACGCGACGCAGAGCGGCGGCGACGCGAGGTAGGCGGCGCGCACCTGCGGGTGGACGCGGCCCTCGAAGTTCCGGTTCCCCGAGAGCACCGCGACGACCGCGAGGTCGCCGTCCACGACCTCCTTCGCTACCTCGTCGGGCAGCGGGCCGGAGTTCCCGATGCAGGTGGTGCACCCGTAGCCCACGAGGTTGAAGCCCAGCTTGTCGAGGTACGGCGTCACGCCCGCGGCCTCGAGGTAGTCGGTCACGACGCGCGAGCCGGGCGCGAGCGAGGTCTTGACCCACGGCTTCGTCGCGAGCCCGGCCTCGACGGCCTTCCGCGCGAGGAGGCCCGCCGCGAGCATCACGGAAGGGTTCGAGGTGTTGGTGCACGAGGTGATCGCCGCGATGACCACGGAACCGTCCCGCACGTCGTGCGTGCGCCCCGCGTGGGCCTCGAGGCGGTCGCCGAACGCGTCGCGGAACGACGGCCACACCGCCGAGAGGCCCACGCGGTCCTGCGGACGGCGCGGACCGGCGAGCGACGGTTCCACGGAGGAGAGGTCGAGGTCGAGGACCTCGGAGAACACGGGATCGGGGTCGCCGTCGCGGCGGAAGAGGCCCTGGTCCTTCGCGTAGACCTCCGCGAGGTCGGCGGCGTCACCGCGGCCCGTGAAGCGCAGGTAGCGAAGCGCCTCGTCGTCCACCGGGAAGAACGACGCGGTCGCGCCGTACTCCGGGCACATGTTCGAGAGCGTCGCGCGATCGGCGAGCGCGAGCGAGGAGAGGCCGTCGCCGAAGAACTCGACGAAGGTGCCGACGACGCCGTGGCGACGGAGCATCTCGGTGAGGACGAGCACGAGGTCGGTCGCGGTCGTGCCGGGCGGGAGCGCCCCGCGCGTGCGCACCCCGATCACGACGGGCGTCGGGAGCGGCATCGGCTGGCCGAGCATCGCCGCCTCGGCCTCGATGCCGCCCACGCCCCAGCCGAGGACGCCGAGGCCGTTCACCATCGTCGTGTGCGAGTCGGTCCCGACGAGCGTGTCGGGGAACGCCACCCCGTCGCGCACCGAGACGACGCGCGAGAGGTACTCGAGGTTCACCTGGTGGCAGATACCCGCGCCCGGCGGCACGATGCGCAGATTGCGGAACGTGGACTGCGCCCACCGCAGGAACGCGTAGCGCTCGCCGTTGCGCTCGTACTCGCGCGCGATGTTGCCGGCGTAGGCGCCCTCCGAGCGGAACAGGTCCACCTGCACGGAGTGGTCGATCACGAGGTCCACGGGGACGCGCGGGTCGATGCGCGCGGGGTCGCCGCCTGCGCGCGCGACCGCCGCGCGCATCGCGGCGAGGTCGACCACGGCGGGGATGCCGGTGTAGTCCTGCATGAGGACGCGGCCGGGCATGAAGGCGATCGAGGCGCCGTCGGCGGCCTGCGGCCAGCGCGCGAGCGCCAGCACGTCGGCGTCGGCGACGTCGCGCGTCCCGGCGCGGCGCAGGAGGTTCTCGAGGAGGATCTTCGCGGTCTTCGGGAGCCGCGAGGGGTCCGCGATGCCCTGGTCGGCGAGCCAGGCGAGCCGGTGGTACGCGACCTCGCCCGACGGGCTGGCGAGGCGCGCCCTCGCTCCGCCGAACTCGCTCACCGGGTCTCCCGGCGGAGGTCCTCGATCGCCTTGCGATGCGCCAGGCGCGTCTCGCGGCGGATCTTCGCCTCGGCCTGCCGGCGCTGCTCGTCGGGGGTCTCCGCGATCAAGGGCGGAACCGGACGGGGCTTGCCCTGGTCGTCGATCGCGACGTAGACGAAGTAGGCGCTCGAGGTGTGGAACACCTCGCGGGTGAAGATGTTCTCGGATTCGACCCGGACGCCGACCTCGAGCGAGGTCGTGCCGACGTCGTTCACCGACGCCGAGATCGTGAGCGTGTCGCCGACGTGGACCGGGTGCAGGAAGGACATCTGGTCCATCGACGCGGTGACCGCGAGACCGCCGGAGTGCTTGATCGCGGCCAGGCCCGCCGCGGTGTCGGCCAGGCGCATCACGACGCCACCGTGGACGATGCCGGCGATGTTGGCGTCGGTGCGCTCCATGAGCTGCACGAGCGCGATCTGGGACTCCCGCACGCGCTTGGGCTCGAGGGGCTTCGCCATGGAGGGCATCGTAGCAAGGCGTTCGGCCGCGTCAGCGGCTGAACGCCTTGAGGACCTGGCGCGCGATGACGACCCGCTGGATCTGGTTCGTCCCCTCGTAGATCTGCGTGATCTTGGCGTCACGCATGAACCGTTCCACGGGATAGTCGCGGATGTAGCCGTAGCCGCCGAGGATCTGCACGGCGTCGGTGGTGACCGCCATGGCGGCATCCGCGGCGAAGCACTTCGCGACCGACGCGTGGTAGGTCGTGCGCGGGTCGTCGGCGTCGCACGCGGCGAGCGCGCGGTAGACGAGCATCCGCGAGGCCTCGATCTTCATCGCCATGTCGGCGAGCATCGTGCGGATCGCGTCGAGATCGGCGAGGGGCTTGCCGAACTGTTCCCGTTCCATCGCGTAGCGCACCGCGACGTCGAAGGCGCCCTGGGCGATGCCGACGGCCTGCGCCCCCACCGCGGGTCGCGACTGGTCGAGGGTCTTCATCGCGTAGGCGAAGCCCCGCCCCTCCTCACCGATCAGCCGGTCGAGCGGGATGCGGCAGTCCTCGAGGATCACCTCGCGCGTGGGCGAACCCCGCACGCCCATCTTGTCCTCCTTGCGACCGAAGGAGACGCCCGGGTCGTCCTTCATCACGAGGAACGCGGAGATGCCCCCGGTCCCCGCGGACGGGTCCTTGGTCCCGAACACGACGTAGGCGTGCGAGACCCCCGCCCCGGAGATGAACCGTTTGGTCCCGTCGAGCACCCACGACTCGCCGTCACGGCGGTAGCGGGTCTGCATCCCACCCGCGTCCGACCCGGCCTCCGCCTCCGTGAGCGCGTACGACATCAGGAGCTCGCCGGAGGCGATGCCGCGCGTCATGCGCTCGGCCTTCTCCGTCTCACCGGCCACGAGCAGCGGGATGACGCCCAGCTTCGCGACGAGCGGTGTGAGCGAGACCCCGGCCGAGACGCGCGAGAGTTCCTCGATCAGGACGCCGAAGGCGAGCGCGCCGCCGCCGGAACCACCCCACGCCTCCGGGTAGCCGACCCCCATGAGGTCCTGCTGCACGAGCAGCGCGTAGACGTCCTCGGGCCACTCGTCGGTGGCGTCGATCTCTGCGGCGCGCGGCGCGATCTTGTCCTCGGCGAGCTGGCGGACGACTCCCCGGAACTCCTCGAGTTCGTCGGGGAGGGCGAAGCGGTCCATCACGACATCCGGCGCAGGATCAGGGCGTCGCCCTGGCCGCCGCCGCCGCAGAGCGTCGCCGCGGCCAGGGCGACGCCCGTCCGCCGGAGCTCGCACGCGAGCGTGAGCGCGAGGCGCGCGCCGGAGGCGCCGATCGGGTGGCCGAGCGCGACCGCGCCGCCGTGGGTGTTCACGCGTTCCTCGTCGAGGCCGAGCATGCGCGTGGAGTGCAGCGCGACCGCCGCGAACGCCTCGTTGATCTCGACGCGGTCGAGGTCGGACGCCTCGAGGTTCGCCTTCTTGAGCGCGGCCTGCAGCGCGAGCGCCGGCACCGTGTGCAGGTACGGGAACCCGCTCGCCGACATCCCGTGCGCCACGACCTCCGCGAGCGGCGCGACGCCGAGCGCGTCGGCGACCTCGCGGCGCGCGACGACGAGCGCCGCCGCGCCGTCCGAGACCTGCGACGCGTTGCCCGCGGTGATCGTCCCACCCTCCACGAACGCGGGGCGCAGCGCCGCGAGACGCTCGGCCGTCGTGTCGGCACGGATGCCCTCGTCGCGGTCCACGAGCGTGGTTCCGCCCTTGCCCGGGACCTCGACCGCGACGACCTCGTCGGCTATCGCGCCCGACGCCCACGCGGCGGCGGCGCGCGCGTGCGAGCGCGCGGACCAGGCGTCCTGCTCCTCGCGCGTGATGCCCAGTTCCCGGTTCACGGCGTCGGAGGACTCCCCCATGTGCTGGCGGGTGAAGGTGGACCACAGGCCGTCGTGGATCATCGAGTCCACCACCGTGCCGTCACCGATGCGCAGGCCCTCGCGCGCCTTCGGCAGGAGGTAGGGCGCCTGCGACATGGACTCCATGCCGCCGGCCACGACGACGTCGGCCTCCCCCGCGCGGATCATCTGGTCGGCCATCGCCACGGCGTTGAGCCCCGAGAGGCACACCTTGTTGATCGTGATCGCGGGGACCTCGCGCGGCACGCCCGCGGCGATCGCGGCCTGGCGGGCGGTGATCTGCCCGGTGCCGGCCTGCAGCACCTGCCCCATGATCACGTAGTCCACGGCGGCGGGTTCGACGCCGCTGCGCTCGAGGGCGGCGCGGATCGCGACCGCGCCGAGGTCCACCGCCGCCAGGGATGCGAGCGACGAACCGAACCGCCCGATGGGCGTGCGCGCGCCGCCGAGGATCACGGACGTGGTGGCCACGGCGCGAGTCTACGCCCGGGGTCGAGCGTCGGGCCGAGCCGCTAGGCTCCCCCGCGATGGCCCGCAAGAAACTCCCCCGCATCCCCGAGAAGGACGCCAAGACGATCGGCGCCCTGCTCCGGGGCCTGCGCCGCGCGGCGGGCTTCAAGGCCGTCGCGGAGGCCGCGGCCGCCGAGGGCTGCCCCGCGGCGCGCCAGACGATCTACGCATACGAGCGTGGCGGCCTCACGCCGTCCCTCCAGCAGTTCCTGGAGCTCGTCGAGTTCTACGGCCTGCGCGCCCGCCGCGGCATCGCGGCGCAGCCCGACGACGCGATCCGCACGCAGGCGGTCGCGGCGATCGCGCGGGTGCTCACGCTCGACGCGTACCACGTGCGCCGCGCGCACGACCTGATGGGCCGCCTCCAGCCCCCGCTGTCCCGCCGCGAACCGTGAACCTGACCGACCTCGACCACGTCGGCATCGCCTGCACGGACCTCGAGGCCGAGATCGCGCGCTACCGGAACCTCTTCGGCGTCGAGGTGGCGCACCGCGAGGTCGTGGCCGACCAGGGGGTCGAGGAGGCGCTGCTGCCCGTCGGCGACTCCTTCGTGCAGCTGCTGCGGCCGCTCGGGCCCGACACGCCGGTGGGCCGGTTCCTCGCGGAACGCGGCCCCGGCCTGCACCACCTCGCGTTCCGCGTGGACGACGTCGGGGCCGCGCTCGCGCGGCTCCGTGCCGAGGGGGCGCAGCTCGTGGACGAGACGCCGCGCGCCGGTTCCCGCGGGACCCGCATCGCCTTCGTGCACCCGAAGGCGATGGGTGGCGTGCTGATCGAACTCGTCGAGCCCTAGGCGCGCCGGCCGAGCCCGCGCTCGGGCGCGTTCACGAGCACCGCGACGTTGCCCTCGGGCAGTTTCCCCTCGCCCAAGAGGGCATGGACGCGGCCCGTGTCGCCGTAGTCGTAGGTGTGGCCGAGGGTCGTCGTGACCTTGCGCTCGCGCACGAGATCGTTGAACGCGCGCGCCTGCTCGTCGTTGAACAGGTGCGAGCCCTGGTAGCGCTTCTGCAGGTACCAGAGGTAGCGC
>JBJTHT010000079.1:0-6456 GCA_046094605.1 Actinomycetota bacterium
CGGCGCGGCCCCGCCCCCCCGCGCCCGCGCGGGGGGGGGGCCCCCCCCCGGGCCCCGCCGGGCGCCCCGGCCCCCCGCCGGTGCGCACGCCGCCGTCGTCTCCGGCGACGACGTCGCCACCGTGCGCGCCGAACTGGGGGAGGGGTTCGGGCTCATCGTTCCCGGCATCCGGCCGCCGGGGGCGGCGCCCGGCGATCAGGTCCGCGTGCTCACCCCGTCGGCCGCGGTTGCGGCGGGCGCGGACTACCTCGTCGTCGGTCGCCCCGTCACGACGGCCGCGGATCCGGTCGCCGCCGCGCGGGCGATCGTCGCCGACGCCCGCTGAAGGGCACCTCGCTATACTCCGGCCCTTCGCCCCCTCGACCCAAGGAGTCCCGCATGGCCCTCCCAGTCCTCACCGAGGAACAGCGTCGGCAGGCGCTCGCCAAGGCCGCGGAGGCGCGTCGCAAGCGCGCCGACCTCAAGGCGGAACTGAAGTCGGGCCGGACCTCGCTCAAGCAGCTCCTCGCGCGCGACGGCGATGAGACGGTGGCGAAGATGAAGGTGTCGTCGGTCCTCGAGGCGCTCCCCGGCGTGGGCAAGGTGCGCGCCCGCCGCATCATGGAGAAGCTCGACATCTCCGCGACGCGACGCATCCGCGGCCTCGGTGCCAAGCAGCGCGACGCGCTCGTCGCCGAGTTCCAGAAGTAGCGCCCTGGACGCGTCGCCCGGGCGCCTCATCGTCCTCGCCGGACCGTCGGGGACCGGCAAGGGCACCGTCGTGCGCCGGCTCCTCGAGCGCCACCCCGGGATCCGCCTGAGCGTCTCCGCGACCACGCGCGCGCCGCGTCCGGCGGAACGCGAGGGCATCGACTACTTCTTCGTCTCCGACGCCGCGTTCGACCGACTGATCGCCGACGGCGAGCTGCTCGAATGGGCCGAGATCGTCGGACACCGGTCGGGGACCCCGGCCGGTCCGGTCGAGGCGGCCCTCGCGTCGGGGCACGACGTGCTGCTCGAGATCGACGTGCAGGGCGCGGGGTGGGTCCAACGCCGACGACCCGATGCGATCCTGATCTTCCTCGCGCCCCCGTCCCTCGAGGAGCTGGAGCGGCGCCTGCGCAGCCGCGGCACCGAGGACGAGGCGGCCCTCGCCAGGCGCCTGGCGACGGCCCGCGGGGAGCTCGAGGAGCGGAACCGCTTCGACCACGTCGTCGTGAACGACGACCTCGACCGGGCGGTGGCGGAGGTCGAGGCTATACTCGCTGCCTCCCGGACCCCGACCGGAGGCACCCCGTGATCGAACCGAAGATCGACGACCTGCTCGCACGGACCGACTCCAAGTACACGCTCGTCGTGCTGTCGGCCAAGCGCGCGCGGGAGATCAACGCGTATTACCAGCAGCTCGGCGAGGGTCGCGCGGAGTTCATCCCGCCGCTCGTCGAGTCGGGCTTCCAGACCAAGCCGCTGTCGATCGCCCTCGAGGAGATCGCGCAGGGCAAGGTGGAGGCCGAGCGCCCTGAACCCGCGGACGCCTAGCCCGCTCGCCGGGCGCCGGGTCCTCCTCGGGGTCGCCGGCGGTATCGCCGCGTACAAGGTCGCCTCACTGGCCCGCCTGCTCGCACGCGCCGGCGCGCGAGTCACCACCGTCATGACCGCGTCGGCGGAACGTTTCGTCGGTGCGCCGACCTTCGCCGGCCTCACCGGCGGGCCCGTGCACGCGTCGCTCTGGGAGCCCTCCGCGCGCGCGATCCACGTCGAGCTCGCGCATGCGAGCGATCTGGCCATCGTCGCGCCGGCCACGGCCAATACGATCGCGAGACTCGCGCAGGGTCTGGCCGACGACCTGCTCACCGCGACCCTGCTCGAGGCGACCTGTCCGCTCGTCGTCGCGCCGGCGATGCACGCCGGGATGTGGGAGCACCCCGCGACGCGAGCCAACGTCGAGGCGCTCGTCGCGCGCGGCGCGCGCATCGTCGGTCCGGCGGTCGGCGCGCTCGCCTTCGGCGACGAAGGCGTCGGCCGCCTCGTGGAGCCCGAGGACATCCTCGCGGCCGCCGAGGACCTCGCCGCCAAGGGCCACGACCTCGCCGGTCGACGGATCCTCGTCACGGCCGGCCCGACCCACGAACCGATCGACCCGGTCCGCTTCCTCGGGAACCGCTCGAGCGGACGCATGGGATTCGCGGTCGCCGCCGAGGCGTACGCCCGGGGCGCCGACGTCGTCCTCGTCGCCGGGCCGACCACCGAGGTGCCGCCGGTCGGACCGCGACTCGTGCGGATCGAGACGGCCGCGCAGATGCGCGATGCGGTCCTCGCCGAGATCGACGGCGTGGATGCCCTCGTCATGGCCGCGGCCGTGGCGGACTTCCGACCGACGCACGTCGCTGATGCGAAGCGCAAGAAGGAGGCCGGCATCCCCGAGATCAACCTGGAGGCCACGGTCGACGTGCTCGCGGAGGTGGGTGCGCGGCCGGCGCATCCGGTGCTCGTCGGGTTCGCCGCGGAGACCGACGACGTCGAGGCCGAGGGGCGTCGCAAGCGCGCGGCGAAGGGGGCGGATCTCCTCGTGGCGAACCGGGTGGGCGCACCCGATACCGGCTTCGGCAGCGAGACGAACGACGCGATGATCCTCGCGGCGGACGGTGCGGACGAACCGATGCGTCGGTGGACGAAGACCGCACTCGCGACCGCCATCTGCGACCGTCTGGCGAAGCTGCTCGCGGGCTGACGCGGGCTATACTCCGCGAACCATGGCGGAGCGACCCCTGTTCTCCTCGGAGTCCGTGACCGAGGGGCACCCCGACAAGCTCGCCGACCGCATCTCCGACAGCGTCCTCGACGCGATCCTCGCCTCCGACCCCAAGGGCCGGGTCGCCTGCGAGACCCTCGTGACCACGGGTCTCGTCGTCGTGGCCGGGGAGATCACGACCGAGAGCTGGGTGGACATCCCGAGCGTGGTCCGCGCCGCGATCACGGGCGCCGGGTACACGGACGCCAACACGGGCATCGACGGCGCGACCTGCGGGGTCGTCACCTCGATCCAGGGGCAGTCGCCCGACATCGCGATGGGTGTCGACGAGGCCCTCGAGCGGCGGACCGGCTCGGCCGACGACGCGCTCGACACGATCGGCGCGGGCGACCAGGGCATGATGTTCGGGTACGCCTGTCGCGAGACCGACGAGCTCATGCCGCTCCCCATCGCGATGGCGCACCGCCTCGCGCGGCGCCTGGCGGACGTGCGGAAGGCGAGCGTCCTCCCGTACCTGCGCCCCGATGGCAAGAGTCAGGTGTCGATCGAGTACGACGGCGATCGGCCCGCACGCGTCGACACCGTCCTGATCTCGGCCCAGCACGCCGCCGACGTCGATGTCGAGGGCATGATGCGAACCGACGTGATCCAGCACGTGATCGAACCCGTGCTCCACGAGTTCGACCTCGATGCGACGGACTATCGGCCGCTCGTGAACCCGACGGGGCGCTTCGAGGTCGGCGGTCCCCGCGCCGACACGGGTCTCACGGGGCGCAAGATCATCGTCGACACCTACGGCGGGAAGGCCCCGCACGGCGGCGGCGCCTTCTCCGGCAAGGACCCGACGAAGGTGGATCGCTCCGCCGCGTACATGGCGCGCTACGCGGCGAAGAACCTCGTCGCGGCCGGCGTCGCCGACCGCCTCCAGATCCAGGTCGCGTACGCGATCGGCGCGGCGCACCCGGTATCGCTGCTCACCGAGACGTTCGGCACGGCGCACGTGGACCCCGCGAGGATCGACGCGGTCGTGCGCGAGGCGTTCGACTTCCGCCCCGCGGCGATCATCCGCGACCTCGATCTGCGTCGTCCGATCTACGCGGATACGGCCGCCTACGGGCACTTCGGTCGCAAGGAGTTCCCGTGGGAGGCGACCGACCGCGCGGATGCCATCCGCCGCGCCCTCGCCTGACGGCGTCCTCGAGGGGCCGGTCGGGGTCGTCGTCGACCGCGAACTGCTGAGCCTCGACCGACCGTTCACCTACGACCTCGCCGCCGACGTCGGCGCCCGCCTCGGATCGCTCGTGCGTGTCCCGTTCCACCGGAAGCTCACGCACGGATGGGTGATCGGTCCCGCGGAACCGGTGCCGCGGATGCTCGCCGTGCGCGACGTGCTCTCGCCCGTGCCCCAGTTCGACGAGCGCGGGCTCGCGCTGCTCCGCTGGGCGGCCGAGCGCTACGTCGCGCCGCTCGCGACGCTCGTCGCGCGCGCGGTCCCGCCGCGCGTCGCGGGCGAGGAGTCGACCGCCGGAGAACCGGCGCCAGTCCGCATCCCGACGGCCCCCGCGCCGCGGGCGCTGGTCGGATACCGCGGCGGGCCGGAGCTCCTCGCGATGATCGCCGATGGGTCGGGTGCCACCGCGATGCTCCGTCCCGCGCCGGAGGAACAGGTCACCTGCACCGTGGAGGTCGTGGCGGCCGCGCTCGCGGCGGGTCGCACGGCGATCGTCGTGGTCCCGGAGGCGGACCCGGTGCCCGCGACGGCGCGCGCGCTGCGCGAGGCGTTCGGTGACGCGGTCGCGCTGTTCCTCGGCGGGGACCGTCGCGAGCGCTACCGCACGTGGCTCGACGTCCGCGCGGGGCGCTACGCCGTCGTCGTCGGGACGCGCCCGGCGGTCTGGGCGCCGGCGCCCGCGCTCGGCGTGATCCACGTCGCCCGGGAGGGGCACCCGCAGCATCGCGAGGAGCGCTCGCCGCACGCCCACGTGCGCGAGATCGCGGCGGCGCGCGCGCGCCTCGAGGGCGCGCTGTGCGTCCTCGCGTCGCTCGCGCCGACCCTCGAGGCGCGCGCGCTCGCGTCCCACGAGGTCGCACCCGCCGGGCGTCGCGGCGCACCCGTCGAGCTCGTGCGCCCCGGTCCCGAGGGTCGCGCGCCGCGGCTCGTGCGAGCGATCCGCGAGGCGCGGTCGGGGTTCCTCTTCGAGCCGATGCGCGGCTACGGCGTCGCGCGGGTCTGCCGCGCGTGCGGCGAGCCGGCGACGTGCGGCGCGTGCCGCGGGCTGCTGCGGCTCGAGCGTGGCGCCGTGCTGTGCGCGGTGTGCGGCGCCGAGGGGCGGTGCGCGATCTGCGGTGCTGCCGACTTCGGCATCGTGCGCGGCGGCGTGGAACGCGTCGAGGAGTGGGCGCGTGGGATCGCGGCGGTCGCCGTGGCCGGTCCCGGCGACCCGCGGCCGGCGGGGGACGGGTTCGTCGTCGGCGGCCTCGAACGGCTGAAGGACGTGGGGCCCGTCGGCGTCGACCTGGTCGGGATCCTCTCCGCCGACGCGATGCTCCGGCGCCCGGGGCTCGGCGCGCGCGAACGCGCGCTCGTGGCCTGGGCGGAGGCCGCGGCGTGGGCGGGTCCGGACGGCCGCGTCGTGGTCCAGACGGATGCGCCGAACGATCCCGCCGTGCAGGCGCTCGTCACCGGGAACCCGGACCGTTTCGCACGCCTCGAGCGGCCGCGGCTCGAGGAGGCCGGATTCCCGGCGGGGTTCCCCGTGTTCCGCGTCGAGGGTTCGACGGACCTCGAGGCGGCGATGCTCGCGCTCCCGCACCGCACGCTGCTCACGACCTCCGTCGGGGACCGAACGGTATGCTCGGCCGTCGTCGCGCCGGATGCGGTCGCCGCGTTCGCGAGCGCGGCACGCGACCTCGCCGCCCGTGGCGTCGTGACGCGGGTCGAGGCGGAACCCCACCTCTAGTCGGTCGGGGCGAGGAGGACGGCATGGCCCTGATCGCGATCCGCACCCTGGGCGACCCCGTGCTGCGCGAGCGGACGCGGCCGCCGGAGCGCTTCGACGAAGCGCTCGCCCGCGTCGCCGAGGACATGTTCGAGACGATGTACGACGCGCCCGGCGTGGGCCTCGCCGCGAACCAGATCGGTCTCGTGGGCCGCTTCTTCGTCTACGACGACGGCGACGGGAACCGCGGGTTCGTCGCGGATCCGGAGCTCAGCGAGCTCGAGGGGGAGGAGACCCACGACGAGGGATGCCTCTCGATCCCCGGACCGTACGCGCCGACCACGCGCGCGCTCGCGGTCCGTCTGCGGGGTCGCGATCTCGACGGTTCCCCGCTGGACATCCGCGCGGAGGGCCTGCTCGCGCGCATCTTCCAGCACGAGACCGACCACCTGAACGGGATGCTCTACATCGATCGCCTCGATGACGCCGGTCGCCGCGACGTGATGCGCCAGCTGCGCGAGCGCGAGGCGCTGGCGCGGGGTGACGAGCGACCCCGCTGAGCCCGCCTATCCTGCGGGGCATGCGCGTCGCGTTCCTCGGCAGCGATCCCTGGTCGGTCCCGACGCTCGACGCGGTGGTCCGGTCCGACCACGACGTCGCCCTCGTCGTGACCGCGCCGCCGAAGCCCGCCGGGCGGGGGCAGCGCCTCACGCCGACCGCGGTCGCCGCGCGGGCGGGCGAGCTGGGGCTCCCGGTCGCTGCGGTCGAGGGTGACCTCGTCGCGAC
>JBJTHT010000080.1:0-2324 GCA_046094605.1 Actinomycetota bacterium
GCTCGCCGCCGTGCCCGCCGAGCCCCTGCGTCCACGGCACCGCCACGGCGGCGAGCATAGCCTCAGCGCGCGTCGGACCGCGCGGCCGTCGTGCCCCGCGCCGCGCAGGGAGCGCTCCGCCTCGCGCGTGGAGAGGCGCTCGTCCTGCAGGACGACCTCGATCGCGAGCGCGCCGCGCAGCGCCTCGGCGAATCGCTCCGCGTGGTGCGCGCGCTCGCCCGCCTCCCCCGACAGGAGCAGCGGGTGGCCCACGACGACGAGCGTGACCCCGTGCTCCTCGACGAGCGCGGCGATCGCGCGCAGGTCGGCCGGGGCGCCGGTGTGCACGGTGCCGAGCGGGAGCGCGAGCCGACGCTCGGGATCGGAGATGGCGACCCCGATGCGGGCGTCGCCGAGGTCGAGTCCGAGGACGCGGCCCTCAGGCACCGGCGAGGAGCGCCTCGAGCCGGGCGGCGACCGTCGCGAGGGCGCCCGGAACCGCGGCGGCGTCGCGGCCGCCCGCCATCCCCACGCCGGGCTTGCCGCCCGCGCCGCCGCCGATCGCGGCGGCGGCCGGGTCCAGGAGCTTCGGCGCCGTGACGCCGCGCTCGACGAGTCCCTTCGTGCACGCCGCGACGAGGAGCGCCCGCCCGCCGTGCGTGCTGCCCAGGACGACGGCGCCGACGTTCCCGAGCCGGTGCGCGACGTCCTGCGCCAGTTCGCGGAGCGCATCCGCCTCGACGTCCTCGGCCGCGACGACGAGCGGCACACCGGCCACCATCGCCACCCCCGCGGCGATCTCCTCGGCGCGGCCGCGGCGTTCCGCGCGACCGATCCTGCCGAGTTCCGATTCCAGGCGCTTGACCCGTTCGCCGAGCGCGCGCGCTCGCTCCGGCGCCGTGCGCGGGTCGCCTCCGCCGATCGCGGCGACGAGCTCGTCGAGCAGCGTGCGCTCGCTCCGCAGGTCGTGGAGCGCCTCGGGTCCGACGAGCGCCTCGACGCGGCGCATGCCCGCCCCGATGCTCCCCTCGCCCAGGATGCGGATCAGCGTCACGCTCCCGGCCCGCGCGACGTGCGTGCCGCCGCACAGCTCTTTGGAGAAGTCGCCGATCTCGACAACGCGCACGAACTCGCCGTACTTCTCGCCGAACAGGGCGGTCGCGCCCTGGTTCTTGGCCTCGTCGAAGGTCG
Source organism: Actinomycetota bacterium (assembly GCA_046094605.1). Lineage (GTDB taxonomy): Bacteria > Actinomycetota > UBA4738 > UBA4738 > HRBIN12 > JBJTIF01. Next base: position 1,171 of record JBJTHT010000080.1, read on the forward strand.
TCTCGTAGATCGTCACGACGCCGTTCTCCGCGAGGCGCTCGTTGGCGATGTCCTCGGCCTGCGCGAGCACGTCGGCGGGCACCGCCGCGTGGTGCGGGAAGTCGAACCGGAGGCGCCCCGGCTGCACGAGGGAACCGGCCTGGCGCGCGTGGTCGCCGAGCAGGTGCTTGAGGGTCCAGTGGATCACGTGGGTCGCCGTGTGCGCGCGGGCGGTGGCGGCGCGTCGCACCTCGTCGACCTCGGCGTGCGCCGCCTCGCCCGCGCGCACCTCGCCCGACTGGACGAGCGCGGTGTGTACGGCGATGCCGCCCGGACCGGGCTTGGTGTCGAGGACGCGCAGCAGCCCGCCTGCCGTGCGGAGGTAGCCCGCGTCGCCGATCTGGCCACCGCCCTCCGCGTAGAAGGGCGTGCGATCGAGCACGACGCGGATCTCGTCGCCCTCGGATGCGACCTCGATCGGTCCCGCCTCGCCGACGACCGCGCGCAGCGTGACGTCGGTCGCGGTGCGCTCGTAGCCGACGAACTCCGTGGCGCCGACCTCCGAGGCGACGGCGGCGAGGTCCTCGCCCGCACGCCCCTTCTTTGCCGCCTTCTTGGCCCGCTCGCGCTGCGCGGCCATCCGTTCGGCGAACCCCTCCTCGTCGATCGCGAGGCCCACGTCCTCGACGAGTTCCCGGGTGAGTTCCTTCGGGAACCCGAACGTGTCGTGGAGCTTGAAGACGATGTCGCCGCCGAGCGACCCCTCCTTCGGGGTGCGCGCGACGGCCTCCTCGAAGAGCGCCATCCCCTGGCGGAGGGTTCCCGCGAAGCGCTCCTCCTCGGAGCCCGCGACCTGCAGGATGTACGCGCGGTTCTCCACGAGCTCCGGGTAGGCGCTGCCGAAGTCGGCGATCGTGGCCTCCGCGAGGTCGGCGATCACGGGCCGGTCGATGCCGAGGCGCCGCGCGTGGCTCACGACGCGCCGGAGCATCCGGCGGAGGACGTAGCCGCGCCCCTCGTTGGAGGGCAGCACCCCGTCGGCGATCAGGAACGTGGTCGCGCGACCGTGCTCGGCGATCACGCGCAGCGAGACGTCGGAGCGCGGGTCGTCGCCCTGTCGCACGCCGGCGATGCCCTCCGCGACGGCGAAGAGCGGTCGGAACAGGTCGGTCTCG
>JBJTHT010000081.1:0-2844 GCA_046094605.1 Actinomycetota bacterium
CCTCGCCGACGCGGGCGACCGGCCGCGTGAACGCCGCGAGGAGCTCGCGACCCCAGCTCGCCTCGAGGCCGGCGCGCTGCGTCGCGGAGGATGCGCGCGAGAGCAGGAACCCGCCCGCGGCCGCGCCGAGCATCCCGGTCACGACGATCGCGGCGCGGGGGGTCGCGCCGGCCCGCGTCCGGGCGCGGCCCGGCGCGACCTCGCCGATGACCGTGATCGCGATGACGGTCCGGTCCCCGCGGTTCAGATCGCCGCCCACGAGGCTGAGCGCGTACTCCTCGCAGGCCTCGCGCATCCCGCCGTAGAGCTCCATGACCCAGCCCGGCGTGGCGTTCGGGCCGAGGGCGAGGCCGACGAGCGCGAAGCGGGGCGAGGCCGCCATCGCCGCGATGTCGGACACGTTCACGGTGACCGCCTTGGACCCGAGGTCGTGGGCCGAGATCGTCCCCGCCTCGAAGTGCACGTCCTCGACGAGGAGGTCGGTCGTGAGCACCGTCGGCCCGGCGCCGGCCTCGACCACCGCCGCGTCGTCGCCGATCCCGATCAGCACGCCCGGGGTGTCGCCCGAGAGGACGCGCGCGATGGCCTCGACGAGTTCGTCCTCGGTCAGTTCCATGGCCGTCCGGGGGTCGCGGGGCACCGGCTAGACTGTATCGGTTCACCGGCAACCGCCCGACGCCGGACGTCTTCGAGAACGACGGAGGTCACCGTGCGCATCGACGCCCGCGAGGTCCACGACAACCCGACGCCCGACCAGCTGCGCTCCTTCACCGAGGAGATGCCGCAGTGCCGCGTCACGGCGTTCGGCAACGTGAACGTCCAGACGCGCGTCGTCTCGCGGAGCGCCGCGAGCACGCACGTCGTGACGGGCGACCCGAAGGCCACGAGCGGCAAGTCGATGACCCGCGAGGAGTTCGACCGCGTCGCCGCCCTCCAGGACGCCTACCTGCGCGACAAGGAGGTCGTCGTCATCGACGGCTTCATCGGGCCGGACCCCTCGTTCCGCACGGCGGCGCGCCTCGTCATCGAGAAGGCCAACGCCAACATCGCCGGCATGCAGCAGAAGCTCTACTTCCCGCGCACCGACGGCGCCGAGCCCGAGGTGCAGGTCATCTACACGCCGAACCTCCCGATGCCCGGCTACGCCGACGACCGCCTGATCGCGGTGGACCTCGAGAACAACGTCACGCGCGTCTTCAACTCCGACTACTTCGGCGAGTCGAAGAAGGGCGGCCTGCGCATGTGGAACCGCCTGGTCTACGACCGCGGCGGCCTCGCCCTCCACGCCGGCATCAAGGTGATCCCGACCCCGCGCGGCGAGAAGGTCTTCATGATCATCGGCCTCTCGGGCACCGGCAAGACCACGACGACCTTCACCGTGCAGAACGGATCGCTCCCCGTCCAGGACGACTTCGTCGCCCTCATGCCGGGCGGCAAGGCCCACGGGAGCGAGAACGGCTGCTTCGCCAAGACCTTCAGCCTCGACCCCGACTTCGAACCGAACATCTACAACGCGGTGATCAAGCCCAACGCCTACCTCGAGAACGTCTACCAGGACGCGAAGGGCGCCGTGAACTTCTTCGAGGAGTCCTACACGCAGAACGGCCGCGCGGTGTTCCGGATGGAGGACCTCGCGCGGTTCCGCGAGGCGACGGGCGTCGGCACCGTGGACTACCTGCTGATCCTCAACCGCAACGAGAACATCATCCCGTCGGTCGCGCGCCTCTCGCAGCAGCAGGCGGCGGCCTACTTCATGCTCGGTGAGACCACCGGAACGAGCGCCGGCGGCGCGGCGGAGGCGGGCAAGTTCCTGCGGGTCCCCGGCACGAACCCGTTCTTCCCGATGGCCCACGGGCTCCAGGGCAACCGCATCCTGGAGCTCCTCGACACGCACCCGATCGAGACGTTCCTGCTCAACACCGGTCGGGTCGGCGGCAAGGACGGCGACGACCGCTCCAAGAAGGTCAAGATCCCGCACACGTCGGCGTGCGTGAAGGGCATCGCCGAGGGGACGATCACGTGGGACGACGACCCCGACTTCGGCTACCACGTGGCCGCCGCGGTCCCCGACTTCGACGACGTGGAACTCCTCCAGCCGCGACGCCTCTACGAGCGTCAGGGCCGGATGCAGGAGTACACGGAGCTCGTCGAGCGCCTGAAGACCGAGCGCGTCACGCGGCTGCGCGAGTTCCCGCAGCTCTCCGACGACATCGTCCGCGCGGCGGGCTAGTCCCCCGCCGGCGACCGGCGGCCGAGGAAGATCCCCGTCACGAGCTGCGTCGCCGCGAGCACCATCGGTACGAGCACGTACCAGCGGAACGGCGCGAGCTCGTCGGCGAGCGGCCGCCCCGACCCCGCGATCGACGCGTAGATCGCGAAGAACCCCGCGAACGCGAACCAGAGTCCGACGCGCGCCATGAGGTGCAGCGCGTAGAGCACGTGGTCGAGCGGATCCGCAGCGGGGAAACCCCGACGCGCCCACGTGACGAGCGAGCGGAGCCCGCCGAGGACGAACAGGCCAGCGAGCGTGAACTCGATCGCGCTCACGCGGCCGCCCGCCCGAGCGCGGCGAGGACCTCGTCGTCGCCCACCTGCTCGAAGCGCTCGTAGTGGTCGCCGACGGCGAGGAAGAGCGCCGGGGTCTCGAGGACCACGACCGCGTCGGCCTCGCGGCGCCCGTCGCCTCGATGGAGGCCGCCGCCCCCCTCCTCCCCCCCGGCCCCCCCCCCCCCCCCCCGGGCCGCGCCGCGCGCCCGCGCCCACCGCACGGCCGCCACGGCGGTCGCGCCGGTCGCGACGCCCCCGACCTCACCGGTACGACCGCGCTCGTGGTGGACGACGGCG
>JBJTHT010000082.1:0-6491 GCA_046094605.1 Actinomycetota bacterium
ATCCTGCGCTGGGACGGCCGACGACCGCTCCACGCCCCACGAGTCGGTCGCGACGAGGTGCGCCTCGTAGAGACCGTTGCCGACGCGACGACCGTCGCTGTCCCGGCCGTCCCAGCGCAGGATGCCCTCGCGCAGATCCACGCCGACCTTCGCGTCGATCGTCCGCACCGCCTGACCGCGCGCGTCCTCGATCTCGAGGCGCACGGAACCGGTTCCCTGGACGCCGATCGTCCGGAAGGAGACGCGGACGAACTCCTGCGTCGCGCGGGGCAGCGGCGCGATCGACGCGACCACCGCGAGCCATGGACGCCGTCCCGCCGTCGCCGGTGAGGTGGACGATGCGGGACGGTGCGCGAGGCCCGTCGCGACGAGCGCGAGGGCGAGCACGGCGGCCGTGCGCCGCAGGCGCGGCGAGACGGGGAAGGAGGTGCGCATGCGCAGGATGGTACGGGCGCGCGACGGAACCTGACTATGCTTCCCGTCCGCCGGTCGCGCGACCGGTCCCGGCCGGCGGCATCGGGGGCGAACGATGCACATCTGGATGGTGATCACGGCGGTCGCGATCGGTGCCGTCATCCTCTGGTTCGGGCTCCTCGCCCTGCGCGCCATGGCCGGCGGCGGTCCGCGGGAGCGCCCCGAGGTCGAGGACGTCGAGGACCTCGCCGTCGCGCTGGTCTGCGGGGAGTGCGGGACCGAGTTCCGAGTCACCCGCCTGGGGGAACTGCAGGTGCCCCGCCACTGCGGGGAATCGATGCAGGTCCGCCGCGTCGAACCCTGAGGTCCCTCCGGGGGTCCCGGGGCCAGACCCCCGCCAGTCCCCTTTCGCCCGCCGCGGCTCGCGTAGGGTTGGAGGGTGGCCGAACTCGCGCAACCCAACGACTTCACGTCCGAGGAGCAGGACGTGCTCCAGCAGGTCGCCGTGATCCTGCGGCGGCTCCGGTACGGCACGGTCCTCCTCGTGGTCCAGGACGGGAAGGTCGTCCAGAGCGAGATGGCGGAGAAGTTCCGGCTCACGTAGCGGCGCCCCCGCCGACGGGGCCTCCACGGCTTCTCCACAACCTTCCGCTCCGAGGCAGTTGCGGTGTCGCCGGCCCTCGCCTAGCGTTCTCTCCGTTCGGCCGACCAGACGACTGGAGGCCGCGACGCGTCCGCGTCGCGGCCTTTCGGCTTTCCACGGGGAGGTACGCGATGCAGATCCGACGATCCATCCTGGCGGTGCTCGCCGCCGTGCTGCTCGTGGCGGCGACCGGCTGCGCGAGTTCCGAGGAACGCGCCACGGGGAGCGCCGAGGTGATCCGGCTCGGGGTGTTCCCGAACCTCACGCACGCGCCGGCGTACGTCGCACTCGAAGCGGGCATCTTCGACGAGGTCCTCGCGCCCGCGCGCGTCGAGGTGACGTACTTCAACTCCGGCTCGGATGCCGGAACGGCCCTGCTGGGCGGTTCGATCGACGCGACGTACATCGGCCCCGGGCCGTCGTCGTCGCTGTTCCTCGCATCCGGTGACGTCGCCGTCGTCTCCGGGGTGACCGCGGGCGGGGCATCCTTCGTCGTGCGGAACGGGGCCGGCATCGAGACACCGGCCGACCTGTCCGGCAAGCGGCTCGCGGTGCCCGGCGTGGGCAACACGCAGGACGTGGCGCTCCGCACGTGGCTCCGCTCGCAGGGACTCGACGCGAACGACGCGGGCGGCGATGTGAACGTCGCCGCCGTCGACAACAAGACGCTCGTCCAGCTCTTCGAGCAGGGTGCGCTCGACGGCGCGTGGGAGCCCGAGCCGTGGCCGACGATCCTCGAGTCCGCGGGGCTCGCGACGCGGTTCGTCGACGAGGCGACGCTCTGGCCGGACGGGCTCTTCGTCACCACGAATCTGCTCGTGAACACGACCTACGCCGACGCGCATCCCGACCTCGTCCGCAAGCTCGTCGAGGCGAACGTCCGCGCGATCCGGTTCATCCAGGAGGACCCGGTCGCGGCGAAGGCCGCCGCGCAGGCGGGGCTCGCGATGGCGGGCGCCCCTTCGCTCGATCAGGCGGTCGTCGACGCCGCGTGGGACCGGCTCACGTTCACGTGGAACCCGGTCGCCGTGAGCCTCGCGGACGGGGCGAAGAACGCCTATGACCTCGGCTTCCTCGACACCGATCCCACCGGTATCCTCGCGATCTATCGGCTCGACGATCTGAACGCCCTGCTCGCGGAGCTCGGCGAGGACCCGGTGGAGGTGCCAACCGCGTGACCGGAGCGACACCGAGGCTCTCCGTCGTGGCGTCGAGCCGCGCCGACCGGCCGAAGCTCTCCGCTGCCGGGGTCTCGAAGTCGTTCACGAACGCGCGCGGGGACCGCGTGCATGCGCTCGGACCCGTCCACCTCGACGTGGCCCAAGGGGAGTTCGTCTGCCTCCTGGGCCCGTCGGGGTGCGGGAAGTCGACGCTCCTGAACCTCTTCGCGGGTCTCGAGAAGCCCGACGAGGGTGAGGTCCGGATCGACGGCGAGACGATCGTGCGACCCGGACCGGACCGAGCGGTCCTCTTCCAGGAACCGGCGCTGTTCCCGTGGAAGACGGTGCGCGGCAACGTCGAGTTCGCGCTCGAACTGATCGGCGTGCCGGCGGGCGAGCGGACCGAGCGCGCGATGGGATGGCTCAAGCGCGTCCACCTCGGTCGCTTCGCGGAGGCCCAACCGCACGAACTCTCCGGCGGGATGCGCCAGCGGGCGGCGATCGCGCGCGCGCTCGCGTGCGGTCCCGAGGTACTCCTCGCCGACGAACCGTTCGCCGCGCTCGATGCGCAGACGCGCGAGATCCTCCAGGCGCTCCTCCAGGAGGTGTGGCTCGAGACCCGGACGACGCTCATCTTCGTCACGCACAACGTGCGGGAGGCCGTGTTCCTCGCCGATCGGGTCGTCCTCATGTCGGCGCCCCCCGGAACGCTCCTCGCCGAACATCGCATCACCGTCGATCGACCGCGGGGCATCGAGGATGCGCTGCTGTCCAAGGTGGTCGTCGACATCCACGACCACCTGCAGAAGGAGGTGGACAAGGTTGTCGCGCGCGAGGAGGGCCTCTGAGCAGTTCGGGCCGCGGATCGCCGCGGTCGTCGTGCTCCTCGCGGTCTGGCAGATCGTCGCCTCCAGCGGGTTCTTCAACGAGAGCGTCTTCCCCGGCCCCGCGGAGGTCCTCTCGTCGTTCGGCCGCGACTTCTTCACGACCGAACCGCCGCGGGAGTCGATCCTCGCCGCGACGACCGCGAGCCTGATCCGGCTGCTGGTCGGCCTCATGGTCGGCGTGACGCTCGGGACGGTCATCGGACTCGGCATGGCCGCATCGAGCCGGATCCAGCGGAGCGTCGGGAGCCTCATCAGCGGACTCCAGGCGCTGCCTTCGATCTCCTGGCTCCCGCTCTCGATCCTCTGGTTCGGACTCTCCGAGCGCGCGATCCTCTTCGTCGTCGACATCGCCGGGATACCGGCGGTCGCGATCGCGACGGCGGCGAGCCTGCGACTCGTTCCGCCGCTCCTGATCCGCGCGGGTCGCACGCTCGGCGCCCGACGGTGGGTCCTCTACCGTCGCGTGATCCTCCCGGCCGCCGTGCCCGGGTACGTCGGTGGTCTCCAGCAGGCGTGGGCGCTCTCGTGGCGCGGCCTGATGGCGGGCGAACTCATCTCCACGGGCGGGAAGGGTCTCGGGCACCTTCTGGACGCGAACGCGCAGTCGTTCCGGACGCCGGACATCTTCGCGGTGATGCTGATGATCATGGGCGTCGGGATGCTCGTGGAGGCGTCGTTCGGGGTCCTCGATCGCCGCGTCCGGAACCGACGCGGGCTGCTGCTCCCGACCTAGGCGCGGGGGAGGCCCCGACGGGGTTCTCCACAGGTGTGGACAACCCTGTGAGGAATCACACGGGTGTAAGCCGGATCAGGTCCAGCGCGTGCTCAGGCCGAAGCCGACCGCGATGCACCCCAGGCCCGCCCAGAGCCACGCCTGGACCGTGTAGCCGGGCGGCAGGATCCCCATGTAGTTGAGGACGATCATCGCGACCCCGAGCAGGATCGAGCCCACGACGACCCAGCCGAACCAGGACGGGCTCGCCTTCGGGGCGGCCGGCGTCGGGGCGACGGGCACGTAGGGGCGTCGGGTCGAGCGCTTGCGGGACTTGGACTTGGGCACGGCGGGAGGATAGCGCGACCGTCTTGTGCCGCCACGGGGGCCTCTGGAATGATGGGTCGACCCAGCCCGACCCACCTTGATCCGGGAGGAGAGGTCATGACCGAGCACCGGCCGTGGTTCGCGTCGTACCCGAAGGGCATCCCCAGGACCCTGGAGCCCTACCCCGAGGTCTCCGTCTTCTCGCTGCTCGAGGCCGCGGCGCGTCGGTTCCCCGACCGGCCCGCGACCGCGTGGTTCGGGGCACACATGTCCTACGCGACGCTCCTCGCGGAGGCCGAGCGCTTCTCCTCCGTCCTCGACGAACTGAATGTGGTGAAGGGCGACCGCGTCGCGATCATCCTCCCCAACTCCCCGCAGTACGTCATCGCCTTCTACGGCGCGGTCCGCCTCGGCGCGATCGCGGTCGGGAACAACCCGCTCTACACGCAGCGGGAGATGGAACACCAGCTCGCCGACAGCGGTGCGAAGGTCGTCATCTGCTTCGACAGCCTCTACCCGAACTTCGCGCCGGTGTTCGCGCGCCTGGGGATCACCGACGTCATCGTCACCGGGCTCACCGACTACATGTCGTTCCCGAAGAAGCAGCTCGCGCCGATCAAGCTGCGCAAGGCGGCGAAGGCCGAGGGCAAGCCGTGGCCGCCCGTCGCGTCGGACGCGCCCGTGCGCCGCTGGACCGACGTCATGCGCGCCGCCGGTCCCGCGCCGGTCGCCGCGACGATCGACCCGCGCCGGGACATCGCCGCCTTCGTCTACACCGGCGGCACGACCGGCGTGTCGAAGGGCGCGATGCTCTCGCACTTCAACGTCACGACGAACGCGCGCCAGGCCGGCTGCTGGTTCGGCGACCTGATCGAGGACGGCCACGACGCGCTGATGAGCGTGCTCCCGTTCTTCCACTCCTACGGGGTCACGGGCTCGCTCGCGCTCGCGATCATGTTTGCGATGAAGCTCGTCATCGAACCGCGGTTCGACCTCGACACGGTCCTGCACGACGTGGCGAAGGAGAAGCCGACCCTGTTCCCCGGCGTCCCGCGGATCTACCAGGCGCTCAATGAGTCGCCGAAGACGCCCAAGCACGACATGCGCTCGATCAAGGTGTGCGTGTCCGGCGCGGCGCCGCTGCCGCCCGTCGTGGCGGAGAAGTTCCACCAGGTGACAGGCGGCGCGACGATCGTCGAGGGCTACGGCCTCACGGAGTGCTCGCCGGCCACGCACGTGAACCCGACCGACGGGACGGGGCGCATCGGGACGGTCGGGCTCCCGCTCCCCGACACCGACGTGAAGATCGTGGACCTCGAGGAACCCGACCGGATCCTCGGCGTCGGCGAGCCCGGTGAACTCTGCATCCGCGGCCCGCAGGTGATGGTCGGCTACTGGAACCGTCCGAGCGAGACCGCCCTCATGATCCGCGACGGCTGGCTCCACACCGGCGACGTGGCAACGATGGACGAGGACGGGTTCTTCCGGCTCGTGGACCGCGTGAAGGAGATGATCATCGTCTCCGGGTTCAACGTGTACCCGACCGAGGTGGAACAGGTGATCCTGCGCCACCCGGCCGTCTTCAAGTGCTCGGTGATCGGCATCCCCGACGAGAAGACCGGCGAGGCCGTGAAGGCCTTCGTCGTGAAGCGCCCGGGCATGCAGGTCACGGAACAGGAGCTCCTCGACTGGTCGCGCGACCCCGACCACGGCCTCACGGGGTACCGCCAGCCGAAGTCCGTCGAGTTCCGCGACGCGCTGCCCGAATCCGTCGTCGGGAAGACCCTCCGCCGCGTGCTCGTCGAGGAGGAGCGGGCGAAGCTCGCCCAGCGGTGACGTCGCTCCCCGTCTCGCTCGGGGACGGCGCGGTCCTCCGACGCTTCACGCCCGATGACCTCGCCGCCATCTGGGCGGCCGTCGAGGGCGACCGCGAGCGGTTCGGGCGTTGGATGCCCTGGGTCGAGGTCACGCGCACGATCGACGATGAGCGCCGCTGGCTCGCCTCCGTGACCGCGGGTGACTCGCTCGAGGGCTGCGGGGTCTTCGTCGGCGACGACCTGGCGGGCAGCGTCGCCCTCATGACGGAACCGTTCCGCGTCACCGGTGAGATCGGCTACTGGGTGCGCTCGGGCCACGAGGGTCGCGGGCTCATCACCCGCGCGGTCGTCGCGCTGATCGACGAGGCGTTCGACCACGTGGGACTGCACCGCGTGTGCATCCGCGCCGGCGTCGGCAACACGCGCAGCCGCGCCGTCCCCGAACGGCTCGGCTTCGTCCAGGAGGGCGTGCTGCGCGGCGAGGGCCGCGGGACCGGCGGGTTCTACGACCTCGTCGTCTACGGGATGCTC
>JBJTHT010000083.1:0-12699 GCA_046094605.1 Actinomycetota bacterium
GCCGAGCCCCGGGCAGGACGAACGACACCGTGCGAATACCGGACTCCGTCCCCTCCGTGATGACCGGAGCGGTCATGGAGAGACGCTCTCCTGCGGACTCCTCGATCACCGGTGCGGTCATCGCCATCGACGTGGCGGTCCGGTTCGCGCCCGAGATGTAGCGGAACAGCGGCCCGAGCGCCTCGTTCGTCGCCTTCTCGAGGGAACCACGGATGGTGACGGTGGCACGCACGTGGGCGGCGTACTCACGGAGTTCGACATCACCGAACGTCTCCACTACCCGGTACCGCTGTTGCTCGGTCACGTCGCTCTCCAGGTCGAGGCGGTCAGGGGCCGCTGTCGGCAGCGTCCACACGCAAGGTATCGGAACGGATCGAACCACCGAGGACCTGCGTGATCGAGGGGGGGCTGGATCACCGCTCGGACAGCCCGTCCGCGTCTGACGGCGCGATCGACTCCAGTTCCGCCTCGACGCCCATCACCGACGAGCGCCGAGCCGCCGTCTGCGGCGCTTCCTGGCGGGTTCCGCTCGCGGGCCCTCGACGACCGATGAGGGTCTCCAAGCCCGGGGCCGCTACCGGTGACCGAGCAGTTGCGGAGAGGACTCCTAGACCGTGGCTGTCAGGGCCTCCGCGATCTTGCGCAAGAGCGCTTCGCTCTCGGTTCTGCGACGTTCTTCGCGTCCCGAACCGATCAGTGCGTAGATGGCGACCCCGAGGACGCCCGACGCGATGAGCAGGAGCCCAGGCGCGTCGTCGAGCAGTCCCCCCATGGTGAACAGGCACGCGAGAACGACGAGGCCGGAACCGAGGGCACGGAGCAGCGTGGGCATGGTGGCTCCCTTCCGATCGAGGGGTTCGAAGAGCGTCGGGGTCAGTCGGAACCCGCACCGGCAGCGTACGGCGAACATGCATGGGAAGCAGGCCGACCGTGTGCGGATTCCGTGGCGTCGAGCCTCCATCAAGGCGCACCGACCCGCGCAGACGATGAGCCCGATCGGTGGGCGAGGGGGGAGTTGAACGTCCGCTCGGACATTCCGGCAGCGTCCGACGACGTCCGGTGGGGTCCGCTACTTCCATCCATGAGCACGGATCGGTGCCTCGAGTCCGGTGGCGTCCGGTGAGGTCCGGTGACGTCCGGTGCGGGCTGTTAGCAGGGGGTTAGCAGGGACGCTTCAGAGGAGTTCGGAGACAAGCTGCTCGACCCGCACCCGGATCTCGTCACGGATGGCGCGAACCGCCTCGAGGGGCTGCCCGGCCGGATCCGGTACTGCCCAGTCGAGGTAGCGCTTACCGGGGAACACCGGGCACGCATCCCCGCAGCCCATGGTGATGACGACGTCGGAGTCCTGAACATCCGCGGCCTCGAGGACGCGAGGTCGTCGTCCGGAGATGTCGATGCCGATCTCGGCCATGGCCGCAACCGCTGCGGGGTTCACGAGGTCGCCTGGAAGGCTGCCGGCCGAACGCACCTCCACTCGCCCGCCAGCCAGCGATTCGAGCAGACCGGCAGCCATCTGGCTGCGCCCGGCGTTGTGGACGCACACGAAGAGGACCGAGGGCTGGGCATCGCTCACGCACCAAAGCCTAGATGGGGAAGATGAACGCAACCTTACGGATAGCGTGCCGAAACAGTGTGGGCGAGGGGGAGTACGACCTCACAACGTCGGGCGCTCGGCCAACGTGACCCGTTCGATGCCGGCCATGAATGCGTCGATGTCATCCCCCGAGGCGTACCCCTCGACGAGCAGGTTGGCGAACCCGTGCGTCGCGGCCCAGATGACCATGTCGAGGCCCTCGCGGATCCCGGGCTTGAGCAGGCCCCGGCGGTCCAGTTCGTCGAGCGCCGCGGCGAGCTTGCGGCTCGGTCCCGAGTCGTCCGCCCCAGCGTGAGCCTTCGCACAGAGGGGCCCGAACGTGAGCTGGAAGAGGTGGGTCTCCTCGACGGCGAACGTGAGGTACGCGCGACCGAGCCCGGCGAACCGCGCGACCGCCCCCTCCGCGGAGTCTTCCGTGTGCGCAGCGAGCGAGCGCGCCATCCGCTCGTCGAGCGCCGCGAGACCGCAGGCGCCGACAGCGCTGAGGAGCGCATCCCGGTCCGCGAAGTGGTTGTAGGCCGCGCTCGGGGAGACCTCGAGCGCCTGCGCGATCGAGCGCAGCGAGACGTGCTCGGCGCCGTGGACGCGCACCGCCGCCAGGGCCTGGTCGACCATCGCCTCGGCGAGGGCTCCGTGGTGATACCTGCGGGTCATCGGGCTCCTATGTTGACACTGTTCACTTGCCGTGCGAGGGTCTGGATATGAACACCATTCATCCTGCCACAGAACGTAGGCCGTCCGTCTTCCATCGCCTCGGAGCCGCGGTAGCTCGCAGGCGTCGACTCGTCCTGATCGGCTACCTCATCACCATGGTGGTCACCGGGTTCTTGGGCGTCCGCGTGTTCGACGCTCTCGGGTCCGAGGGCTTCGCCGACCCCGGCAGCGATTCGAGCCGGGCCGCCGCGGCCCTCGCGGAGGAGTTCGGGGCCGCCGATGCGGTGGTCATCCTCGCGGTCGAGACCGACAACGGGCTCGACGCAGATGCGTCGGCGGCGCAGGCGCTGCTCGAGCGGGTCGGGTCGATCGACGATGTCGGCGCCGTCGTGTCGTACTGGTCGACCGGTGGGGCCCCTCCGTTCACCGGAGGCGACGGCCGGACGGGCCTCGCGCTCGTCTACGCGGCGGACGGCGCCGACACCGCTGCCCTCAGCGCCTCCGTCGTGGACGCCGTCGCCGGGGACCAGGGCGACCTCACGGTGTACGCGTTCGGCGGCGACGTCATCGGCAACGCGTTCGAGGAGCAGATCACGGAGGACCTCGGCGCCTCCGAGGCGGTCTCGATCCCGATCACCGCGATCCTGCTCATCTTCGTCTTCGGTTCGGTCGTCGCAGCAGGACTCCCCTTCCTCGTCGCCGGCGGCACCATCCTCGGGACGTTCCTGCTGCTCTTCCTCATCACCCTCGCGACCGACGTCTCGGTGTTCGCGCTCAACCTGGTCACCGGTCTGGGGCTGGCGCTCGGCATCGACTACGCCCTGCTCATGATCAACCGCTACCGCGAGGAACTGCAGGCGACCTCGTCGGTAGCGGACGCGGTCGCACGGACGGTGGACACCGCGGGACGCACGGTCTTCTTCTCCGGGGTCGCGGTCGCGACCGCGCTCGCCTCACTGTTCGTCTTCCCGCAGTACTTCCTGCGCTCGTTCGCCTTCGCAGGGATCGCGGTGAGTCTCCTCGCCGTGGTCGGCGCGCTGACCGCGATCCCCGCGCTGATGGCGATCTTCGGTGCCAACGTCAACCGCCTCAAGGTCCGCCGCGGCGACCTCGTGCCGCGCGATGACGGTGCGTGGTCGCGCATCGCACGGGTCGTGATGCGACGGGCATGGCCGGTGTTCATCGGGACAAGCGCCGTGCTGCTCGCCATGGCATCGGCCGGGCTCGACGGCGTGCTCGGTCAGGTGGACGAACGCTCGCTGCCGGCGGACGCACCGGTGGTCCGGGCGAGCGAGGTCGTGCGGGAACGGTTCCCGGAGACCGGAGGTGCGTCGTTCGACATCGTGCTGCGTGAGCCCGGTTCGGCGGCGGATGTGCAGGACTACGCGGTGCGGTTGTCGGAACTCGGTGACATCGCCAGGGTGACCACCCCGACCGACGTCATCGTCGACGGTGCGGTCGTCGCCCCGAATCCTGACCCCTCATCGTGGAACGCCGATGACGCGGTGCGGTTGGAGGCGGTGAGCCCCGTGCGTCCCATCGACCCGGCGGGCGAGGATCTGGTCCGCGCGATCCGGGCGGTCCCCGCACCCGCAGGCGAGGTCCTCGTGGGTGGACTCGCGGCCCAGCAGGCGGACGCGACGGCCGGGGTCGTCGACCGGGTGTGGATCATCGCGCTCTGGCTGGCGCTCACCACGCTGGTCATCCTGTTCCTGTTCACGGGAAGCGTCCTCATCCCCATCAAGGCGATCCTGCTCAACGTCCTCAGCCTCGCAGCGACGCTCGGTGCACTCGTGTGGACGTTCCAGGGTGGCCGCCTCACGTGGCTGACCGGCGAGTACACGGCGACGGGGACGCTCGACGTCTCGACGCTCGCGCTCATCGCGGTCATCGCGTTCGCACTGTCGATGGACTACGAGGTCTTCATGCTCTCCCGCATCAAGGAAGAGCATGATGCGGGGAAGTCGACCACCGATGCCGTCGCGCTTGGTCTGCAGCGCACCGGTCGCATCGTGACCGCCGCCGCGCTCCTCATCGCGATCGTCTTCGCGTCGTTTCTGACGAGCGGCGCGACCAACATCAAGCAGCTCGGCTTCGGTGTGACGGTCGCGATCCTCCTCGACGCGACCGTCGTCCGCGCCCTCCTCGTGCCGGCCCTGATGCGCCTCGCCGGGAACGCCAACTGGTGGGCACCCGCACCCCTCCGTGCGGTGTATCGCCGCCTCGGATTGCGCGAGGGATGAGTCCGTCGCGATCGATGGGAAGAGTGGACCGATGCACCACGTGATCGTCGGGTCGGGGGGCGTCGGGTCCGCGCTGGCGTCGATCCTCGCTCGCGAGGGGCAGTCGGTGACCATCCTCTCGCGTCGCGGAACGGGTCCAGAGTGGGAGGGTGTCCGTCGCGCCGCCGCGGACGCATCCTCGCTCGCTTCGCTCATGGGCGCAGCGCCCAACGCGGATGTGATCTACAACTGCGCCAACCCCGAGTACACGGAATGGGCGCGAGACTGGCCGCCCATGTCGGCCGCGCTCCTGCGGTACGCGGAACTGACGGGCGCGGTACTCGCGACCTGCTCGAACCTCTACGTCTACGGGCCGGTGGACGCGCCCATGACCGAGGACATGGCACTGGCCACGACCGGTACCAAGGGACGGATCCGCGCGCAGATGTGGCTCGATGCGAAGGCTGCGCACGACGCCGGTCGCATCCGCGCGACGGAGGTGCGGGGGTCGGACTTCATCTCGCCGTCGGATCAGTCCCGCGTCGGCTCCGAGCGCGTGGTGCCGCGCATCCTGGCGGGCAAGACGGTCAGCCTCATCGATGCCCTCGACCACCCACACACCTGGACCTCGCCCGTGGACGTCGCACGCCTGCTCGCCGTCGTCGGACGCGACGAGCGCGCGTGGGGCCGGGCCTGGCACGTCCCGAGCAACCCGCCCCGCTCACAGCGGCAAGCGATCGACGACCTCGCGGATGCGGCGGGCGTTCCGCGGGTGAAGGTCTCGCAGCTTCCGGATGCGCTGCTGCGGGCGATCGGCCTCTTCAATCCGTTGTTCCGCGAGTTCCGGGAGACGTCGTACCAGTTCAGCCGGCCGTTCGTCCTCGACGACTCGGCGGCGCGTTCGACGTTCGGCCTGCAGCCGACGCCGTGGGCGGAGATCCTGCGGGACGTCATCGAGGCATACAGACGCTGAGGAGTGCCGAACCCGGCCGTTCGGTGGGCGAGGGGGGAGTTGAACCCCCACATCCTTTCGGATACAGGAACCTGAATCCTGCGCGTCTGCCAGTTCCGCCACTCGCCCGTGGGGCGCGCATCGTAGCAGTGCGCTCGCGTCACCCGACCCGAACGTTCAGGACGCGGCGCGGACGTGCGAGTTCACAGGTCCGGCAGGTCGGTAGGTCGCCCGGGGCCGGGCGCGCGGGATGCGCCGAGCGACGGGCACGAGCCGCGCGCGACGCGCCATCTCGAGCAGCGCGATCCGACCCTCGAGGAGCGCGAACTGATCGCCCAGGCACTTGCGCGTCCCCGCGCCGAACGGGAAGTACGCGCCGCGCGGCAAGCGATCCTCGAGACCGTCGAGCCAGCGTTCGGGACGGAACGCGTCGGGTTCCGGGAAGCGTGTCGGATCGCGATGCGTCGCGAACTGGCTCACGAGCACGTGCGCTCCCTCGGGGACGGCGATACCCCCGACCACCACGTCGCGGAGCGCGCGGCGCGGTGCGACCCAGACCGGGGGCGCGAGGCGGAGCGCCTCGGCGAGCACCGCGCCGGCCATCGGCGCCGCCATCACGCGGCCGAGCGTCGGTCGCTCCCCCGTCGGCAGCGCCTCGTCGGCCTCGGCGGCGAGCGCCGCCCAGACGTCGTCGCGGTCGCGCAGGTAGGCGAGCGCCCACGTGAGGACGTTGGCCGTCGTCTCGTGGCCGCTCAGGATGAGCGTGAGCGTCTCGTCCCGGACCTCGTCCTCGCTCATCGGCCGGTCGTCGTCGTCGCGCGCTGCGAGGAGCAGCCCGAGGAGATCGGTGCCGCGGTCGCCGGACCGCAGGCGCGTCGCGATGATGTCGTCGGCGACCGCGGCGAGGTGGTCCGCCGACCGGCCGAACGCGCGGAAGTACGGCAGCGGCAGATCGTCGAACCGCTCGAGTCCGGGCAGCATCGTGCGCTCGATGCGATCGATCGCCACGCCCATGTGACGCCGCACGCCCTCCGCGTAGCGGTCGATGTCCGTCGAGAACAGGAGCTGCGCCACGATCTGGAACGTGAGGTGCATCATCGCCTCGTTGGCGGAGATGCGGCCGCCGACCGGCCAGCGCGCGATGTGGTCGACGACGACCTCCTGCATCGCGGCCGCGAACCGGTCCAGCTGCTCGTGGTGGAACGGCGGCTGCATCATGCGGCGGTGGCGCAGGTGGATCGGTTCCTCGTTGGTGAGCAGGCCCGTCCCCAGGACCTTGCGCATCCGCTCGAACCCGACCCCTTTGATGAACGCGTGCTGTTCACGCACCGTGACGTCCACGACCGCGTCGGGTGCGAACACGGCGATGAAGAGTTCCCCCATGAGGAAGAACGAGGCCGCGTCGCCGTGGCGACGGTGGAGGTCGAGCAGGAACCCGGGGAGATCGACGAGGACGCGCGGCAGGAGCGCCCCCGGTAGCCCGCGCGGACCGGGCGGGAGATCCAGGTCGGCGGCGGCGCGCGCGCGGACCGGCGCGGGGACGTCGGGGTAGACGCTCGGCCGCGGCGCGGTGAACGGACGACCCATCGCGCGAGCCTACGCGAGCCGACGTCGGCGCCGCGCGAGGCGACCCTCCCGCGAGAGGCGAGGGGTACCATCCCTGCGGTCCCGCGCCGCGGGTGAGGAGGAACCGGGTGGAACTCCGCGTCGCCGCGCGCACCGACGTCGGTCGCGTCCGCGAGGGGAACGAGGACGCGTTCCTCATCCGCCACCCGATCTACGCGATCGCCGACGGCATGGGCGGTCACCTGGGCGGCGAGGTCGCCTCGAAGCTGGCCGTCGACACCGTCGCGGGCCTCGCGGCGAGCGGCACCCCGCTCGCCGAACGCATCGCCGAGGCCAACCTCGCGGTCCTCGAGCGCTCGAAGAGCGACCGGGCCGTCGCCGGCATGGGGACGACCTTCACGGGCGTCGAACTCGCCGATGGCGTGGCGCACGTCGCGCACGTGGGCGATTCGCGCGCGTACCTGTTCCGCGCGGGGACGCTCGAGGCGCTCACGGAGGACCACACGCTCGTGCACGAACTCGTGCGCTCCGGCGAGATCGACGAGGCCGCGGCGCGCACGCACCCGCAGCGCAGCGTGATCCTGCGCTGCGTCGGCACCGAACCCACGGTCGTCGTGGACGAGGGCCGCGTGGACCTGCACACCGGTGACCGACTCCTGCTGTGCAGCGACGGCCTGACGGAGATGCTCGACGACGCGGCGGTCGCTTCGCTCCTCGGGGAGACGGCGGGCGATCCCGACGCAGCGGCGGAGCGCCTCGTCGCCGCGGCCAACGACGCCGGCGGTTCCGACAACATCACGGTCATCGTGCTCGACGTCGTCGAGGCTGCGTCGTGAGCGGCCGGCGCACCGGTACCCTTGTCGGCGGAGCGGCCGCGTCCCACCGCGCCGTCGTCGGAGGAATCCCGTGAGCAGCATGGAACCCATCGTGCTCGCCGGTCGCTACCGCCTCGAGGAGGAACTCGGGCGCGGCGGCATGGCGCGCGTCTACCGCGGCACCGACACGGTGCTCGGGCGGCCGGTCGCGATCAAGGTGCTCGCGCCGCAGTTCGCGGAGGACGCGGACTTCGTCGCGCGGTTCCGTCGTGAGGCGCAGGCGGCGGCACGCCTGAACCACCCGAACCTCGTGAGCGTCTACGACACCGGTTCGGACAAGGGGACCCACTTCATCGTCATGGAGTTCGTGGACGGTCGCACGCTCGCCGACTTCCTCTCCGGCGGCGCGCGCGTGCTCCCCTCGCGCGCGATCGAGATCGCCGACCTCGTGCTGCGTGCCCTGCAGGCCGCGCACGCGCAGGGCGTGATCCACCGCGACCTCAAGCCCGCGACCATCCTGATCACGAACAACGGCGGCGTGAAGGTCACCGACTTCGGCATCGCGCGCGTCTCGAGCAGCGGCGAGACCCTCGCCGCGACGACCGCGGTGCTCGGCACGGCGTCCTACCTCTCTCCGGAACAGGCGCAGAGCGCGGTCGTGGACGAGCGCGCGGACCTCTACGCGCTCGGCTGCGTCCTCTACGAGATGGTGACGGGCCGCCCGCCGTTCACCGGCGACTCCGCGGTGTCGGTGGCGTCCAAGCACGTCGTCGAGAAGCCCGTCCCGGCCTCGCGCGTGAACCCCGACGTCTCCCCCGAGCTCGACGCGGTGATCCTGCGCACGCTCGAGAAGGATCCGGCGGACCGCTACGCGAGCGCGCAGGACCTGCGCCGCGACCTCGGTCGCGTGCTGCGCGGCGAACCGGTCCCGCCGCCCGCGCCGAACGCGCGTCGCGCGGCCGCGGAACCGTCGGAGGAACCGGCGCTGCGGCGACGGGTCCGGCGGCCGGAGGTGGGCGCAGACGCTCGTCATCGCGCTCACCGTCATCGGGTTCGTCGGCGGGCTGTTCCTCTTCGCCCGCGCGCTCCTCGGTCCGCGGGTGGACGAGGTCGTCGTGCCGAGCGTCATCGACCTGCCGCTCGAGCAGGCCCGCGCGGTGCTCGAGGGCGAGGGCCTCGTCGTGGCGGCGTCCACGATCCCCGTCGAGGACGAGACGAAGGAACCGGGCACCGTCCTCGCGCAGGACCCCGGCGCCGGCGACACGGTCCCGAACGGTTCCGAGGTGACCCTCACCGTCTCGGTCCTGCCCGACGCGGTGATCGTCCCCGCGGTCGCCGGGCTCGACGAGATCCAGGCGACGGCGCTCCTGCGCAACGCCGGGTTCGTCGTGCTCACGCGCACCGAGGACAGCGAGACCGTCGCCGCGGGCGAGGTCATCCGCACCGATCCGGGCGAGGGCTCGGCGCAGCCCTACGGTTCCACGATCACGCTCGTCCTCTCCGACGGCCTCGGGACGGTCGTCGTGCCCGACGTCCGCTGTCAGAGCTTCGGCACCGCCGCCGCGGCGATCCGCGCGGCGGGGCTCAACCCGGTCCTCTCCGACGTCGCGGTCACGCCGAACCCGCTCTGCCCGAACCCGAACCGCGTCGCGTCGCAGGACCCGCCGGCGGGGACCGAGGTCGAGTCCGGCACGACGGTCACCCTCTCGAGTTCCGGCGCGGGCGGCGCGTCGCCGAGCCCCGAGCCCAGCCTGTGACGCTCTGGTTCGCGGAGGAGTCCTTCTCCGACGAGGAACGCGCGCGCCTCGCGCCGTACTTCTCGACGCCCGAGGGACCCGTCTTCGCGCTCACCAACCTCCCGGAGGTCGTGAAGGGCGCGCTCTTCGCGCGCTACTCGCGCACGACGAAGTCGCTGCGGCGTCTGTTCCTCGACGAGTTCGCCGATGGCGTCGGCGAGGGCCGCGTCCCCGGCCTCGAGGGCGTGAAGGTCGAGACCGCGGAACGCCTCTACGAGCGCGTGTTCGTCGAGTACGGTGACGACTCCGTCGCGCAGCTGGGCGGCGTGCACCTCGCGTGCGAGCAGGCCTCGCAGCTCCTCGCCAAGGTGATCGAGCGCGGGCGCCTGGCCGCCTACCTCGAGCAGTCCACGCGCTACCTCCGCTACGACGACCGTCCGGGCGGACGCCTGCGCCTGACGATGCCGCCGGAGATCGGCGGGACGCCGGCCGGTGAGCGCTACGCGGCGTTCGCCGAACGGACGTTCGCGGCCTACGGGCGGATGTTCGAACCGCTCGCCGACCACTTCCGCGCGCGGTTCCCCAAGGACGCGGCCGACCCGGACCCGGTCTACCGCGCGACGATCACCGCGAAGACGTGCGACCTGCTGCGGGCGCTGCTGCCCGCCGGGACGCGTTCGAACCTCGGCGTCTACGCGAACGGCCAGAGCTACGAGCAGATGCTCCTGCGCATGCGTGCCCACCCGCTCGAGGAGGTGCGCGCGTACGCCGACCTCATGCTCGTGGAACTGCGGAAGGTGATCCCCGCGTTCCTCAAGCGCGTGGACGTCGAGGACCGCGGCGTGGCCTGGACGCGCTACCTCGAGGCGACGCGCGGGGCGGGCGCCGAGATCACCGCGCGCTACACCGGCGGCATGGAACCGGGACCGCGCGACCTCGTGACCCTCACCGACTACGACCCGCTCGGCGAGGAGAAGGTCGTCGCCGCGGCGCTCTACCCGCACAGCGACCTGCCCGACGACCGGCTCCAGTCGCTCGCGCACACGATGAGCCCGTCGGAGCGCCTCGCGGTGCTTCGTGCGGCGATCGGCGAGCGCGGGAACCGTCGTCACAAGCCGGGCCGCGCGTTCGAGCGCACGGGGTACCGGTTCGACGTGCTCTGCGACTACGGCGCGTTCCGCGACCTGCAGCGCCACCGTCCGCTCACGGTGGAGTGGCAGCGCCTCTCCCCCGCACACGGCGCGGCGACCCCGGCGGACATCGAGGAGGCGGGGCTCGCGGCCGACTGGCTCGGCGTCCTCGAGGACTCCGCCGCCACGTGGTCGGAACTCGCGGAGGCCGCGGGTCCCGAGGTCGCGCAGTACGCGGTGTCGATGGCCTACCGCGTGCGCTTCACGATGCAGATGACCGCGCGCGAGGCGATGCACCTGATCGAACTGCGTTCCTCGCCGCAGGGCCACCCCACCTACCGCAAGGTCGCGCAGGCGATGCACGGCCTGATCCGCAGCACCGCCGGCCACCGCGCGATCGCCGACGCGATGACCTACGTGTCCTACGACGACGTGGACCTCGAGCGGCTCGAGGCGGAGCGGCGCGCCGCGCGGCGGCGCGCCGCGACCGAGTAGGCGATGGACCGCCAGACCACGCTCCTCGTCGCGCTCGGCCTGCTCGTCGTCGCCGCGGCGGTCGTGGCCGTCGTCGGCTGGCTCCTCGTGCGCCGGGAGGGTCGGGAGTGACCCTGCGGGGCGCGATCGCGGCCGCGGTGACGCCGCTCGACGATGCCGGCGCGGGCCTCGACGAGGCCGCGATCGCGCCGATGATCGCGTTCCTCGCCGACCACGGCACCGACGGCGTCCTCGTCGCCGGGACCACCGGGGAGGGCGTCCTGCTCACGCTCGAGGAACGCCGTCGCCTGCTCGAGCGCGTGCTCGCGTCGCGCCCGTCCGGGTTCCTCGTCGCGGCGCACTGCGGGGCGCAGACGACCGCCGACACCGTCGCCCTCGCGCAGCACGCGCGCGCGACGGGCGCCGACGGCGTGGCGGTCATCGCGCCGCCCTACTTCCCGCTCGACGCCGAGGAGATCTTCAAGCACCTCGCGGCCGCCGCGCGGGCGGCGGCACCGGTTCCCTTCTACGTCTACGAGTTCAAGGCGCGCAGCGGGTACGCGATCCCCGTCGAGGTGGTGCGCCGCCTCAAGGAGGAGGTCGAGACGTTCGTGGGCATGAAGGTCTCCGACACGCCGTGGGAGGCCGTGGAGCCCTACCTGATCGACGGCCTCGACGTGTTCGTCGGGTCGGAACCGCTCGTGCTCGGCGGGTTCGCACACGGCATCGCGGGCGCGGTGTCGGGACTCGCGGCGGCGTTCCCCGAGATCGTCGCCTCGCTCGTGCACGACCGGAGCGAGGACGCGCACGCGAAGGTCGTGCTCCTGCGCGAACGGCTCGCCGGGATCCCGTTCCAGCCGGCGCTCAAGGCGATCCTCGGGGCGCGCGGCGTTCCGCTCGGCGGCGCGCCGCGCGCCCCGATCCGCGGCCTCACGGTCGCCGAGCGCGACGCGGCGCGCGAGGCCGCGCGCGCCGGCGGCGGCCGTTAGGCGGTCCCCGCGCCCCGGCGCGCGCGCCCCGCGTCCGCGAGCATCCCGGTGACGTCGCTCCCCGTCTCGCTCGGGGACGGCGCGGTCCTTCGACGCTTCACGCCCGACGACCTCGCCGTCATCTGGGCGGCCGTCGAGGGCGACCGCGAGCGGTTCGGGCGTTGGATGCCCTGGGTCGAGGTCACGCGCACGATCGACGATGAACGGCGCTGGCTCGCCTCCGTGACCGCGGGTGACTCGCTCGAGGGCTGCGGCGTCTTCGTCGGCGACGACCTGGCCGGGAGCGTCGCCCTCATGACGGAACCGTTCCGCGTCACCGGTGAGATCGGCTACTGGGTGCGCTCGGGCCACGAGGGTCGCGGGCTCATCACCCGCGCGGTCGTCGCGCTGATCGACGAGGCGTTCGACCACGTGGGACTGCATCGCGTGTGCATCCGCGCCGGCGTCGGCAACACGCGCAGCCGCGCCGTCCCCGAACGGCTCGGCTTCGTCCAGGAGGGCGTGCTGCGCGGCGAGGGCCGCGGGACCGGCGGGTTCTACGACCTCGTCGTCTACGGGATGCTC
>JBJTHT010000084.1:0-8623 GCA_046094605.1 Actinomycetota bacterium
CGCGAGCACGCCGTCCGCCTCGAGGCGGACGGTGGCCGCCGCGACCGCCTCGTGGACCGCTCGATCGATCCGCCCGAGATCGACATCCGTTCCGCGGGCGGCACGCCCTACGCCATCGTGATCGGCGACACCGGCGAACTCCTCGGCACCGTCGATCAGGGGCGCGCGTTCCACCAGGTCCATCCGGGCGCGATCTACCTGCACCAGGGCGAACAGTTCGAGGTCGGCGAACTCGACATCGTGCGGCGGGTCGCGGTCGTCGAGCGCGTCGATCCCGATCACTCCACGGAGGCGCGTGACCTCACCGACATCGCGATCGTCGCGGAGGAGGAGACCGTCCCGTGCGGGGCCGTGATCGCGCGCTTCGGGACGGTGCGCGTGACCGACCAGGTGAACGGGTACGCGCGGCGCTCCGTCGCCACCGGCGAGGTCATCGACGTGATACCGCTCGCGCTCCCACCGATGCACCTCGAGACCCGCGCGGTCTGGTGGTCGCTCCCCCGGGACCTGCTCGATCGCGCGGGCGTCCGTCCCGGCGAGCTCCCCGGTTCCGCGCACGCCGCCGAGCACGCGGCGATCGGCCTCCTCCCGTTGATCGCGACGTGCGACCGCTGGGACATCGGTGGCGTCTCGACGGCGCTCCACCTCGACGTCGGGACCGCTGCGATCTTCGTCCACGACGGCGCGCCGGGGGGATCGGGGATCGTCGAGCGCGGGTTCCGTTCCGTCGTGCGCTGGCTCGAGGCCACGCTCGAGACCGTCCGGACCTGCCCGTGCCCGCGCGGCTGCCCTTCGTGCGTGCAGTCCCCGAAGTGCGGGAACGGGAACGAACCCCTGGACAAGCACGGGGCGATCCGGCTCCTCGCCGCCATGCTCGGCCGCGAGCCCTGACCCCTTGCGGGGCCGCAGCGCCCCGCCTAGCCTGATGGCCCAGGGGCACGGGACTCGGAGGGACCATGGATCTCGACGTGACCGCGACCGCCGTCATCGCAGGACTCGGCGGCGGCGACAACATCAAGTCGATGGAACCGTGCATCACGCGCATCCGCTGCGAACTCGCCGACATGGGCAAGCTGGACGAGAAGGCGCTCAAGGCGGCCGGCGCGTTCGCGATCGTCAAGATGGGCACCGCCGTGCAGGTCGTGATGGGGACGCTCTCGGACAACATCGAGTCCGCGATGCGTCGCCAGCTCGGTCGCTGACGGTGCCCGACCTGCTCCTGCGCAGCCCGTTCGCGGGCACCGTCCGCGACCTCGCCACCCTCGACGACCCGGTGTTCGCCGAGCGCATCGTCGGCGACGGCATCGCGCTCGAGCCCGGCGCCGACGCGGCGGAGATCGTGGTGCTCGCGCCGTGCGACGGCACCGTGGCGAAACTCTTCCCCGGCGGCCACGGCATCGCGCTGGAGACGGACGCCGGCCCCGTGCTGATCCACATCGGCATCGACACCGTGGAACTGAAGGGGACCGGGTTCACGGTCCACGTCGCGGACGGCGCGACGGTCGCCCTCGGGACCCCGCTGGTCGCCGTGGACCTCGCGATGGTGCGCGCCCGGGGGTTCGCCGCGACCACGCCGGTCCTCGGGATCGGCGGGCAGCGGGTGGTCCCGATGGCCCCGCCGGGGGCGGTGGTCGCCGCGGGTGACCCCCTCGTCCGGCTGGAACAGGGCCGCTGACCTGCGGGAACGCACCGCGGGGCCGCCCGCCGGGCGGCCCCGCGGATGTCCTTGCCCCCCCTCGGACCCGGGCGTAGGGTCGCCGACGGGTCCGGGGCACGAGCGTCGCAGGCAAGGGCGCCACCTGGACCGGTTAGGAGGAGAGCTGATGCTCAACCAGCTCCAGCGGATCGGGAAGTCCCTCATGCTCCCGATCGCCGTCCTCCCCGCGGCGGCGCTGCTCCTGCGCCTCGGAGTGCTCTTCGGCTCCGACCTCGGGTGGGGTGAGGGCACCGCGATCGGTGTGTTCTTCACGCTGATGACGGGTGCCGGTGGTGTCGTGTTCGACAACCTGCCGCTGCTCTTCGCGGTCGGTGTGGCCGTCGGCCTCACCGAGGGTTCCGGCGTCGCGGCCCTGACGGCCGTCGTCGGCTACCAGATCCTCGCGAAGCTCAACGGACTGGGTTCGCTCTGGGACGTGCTGAACAAGGTCGAGGCGCCGGCGAAGGTGAACATGTCCGTCTTCGGCGGCATCGCCATCGGGTTCGTCGCGGCCTGGGCCTTCAACAAGTACAAAGACGTCCGGCTCCCGAGTTACCTCGGGTTCTTCGCCGGCCGTCGCTTCGTCCCGATCGTGGGATCGTTCTTCGCGCTCCTCGTGGGCCTCGTGGCGGGCTTCGTCTGGCCGCCCATCGGTGCCGTCCTCGAGGACTTCGGCACGTGGATCGTGGGCGCCGGGTTCATCGGCCTCCTGCTCTACGGGCTCGCGAACCGACTCCTGCTGCTGATCGGTCTGCACCACATCCTGAACACGTACGTGTGGTTCGTCGCCGGCACCTTCGTGGCGGCCGACGGGACGGAGGTGCACGGCGACCTCTCCCGGTTCTTCGCGGGAGACCCCTCGGCGGGCATCTTCATGGCCGGTTGGTTCGCCGTCATGATGTTCGGACTCCCGGCGGCCGCGTACGCGATCTACCGTGCGTCCGACGCATCCGAGAAGACGAGCACGGGGTCCATCATGGCCTCCGCCGGCTTCACGTCGTTCCTCACGGGCATCACGGAGCCGATCGAGTTCTCGTTCGCATATGCCGCGCCCGTGCTGTTCGCCATCCACGGCCTCCTGGCCGGCGTCGCGCTGGGGATCTGCGCCCAGTTCGACTGGATGAGCGGGTTCGGGTTCTCGGCGGGACTGATCGACTACCTGCTCAACTACAACCTGGCCGCCGAGGCATCGTCCTCGTCGTCCGGACCGCTCCTGGTCCTGGTGCTCGGCGTCGTGTGGGCGTTCCTCTACTACACGCTGTTCGCCTGGGCCATCAAGACCTACGACCTCGCGACGCCGGGCCGCTCGCCCAAGACGTCGTCCGTCGCCTAGGTCGGATGCTCGACCGTTCCGTCCCACCGGGGTCCGGGTAGGACCCCGGTGGGCGGATCGGACCTCCTCACCGTCGCGATCGCGGCGCTCGTCTGGTGGATCCCGACGATCTTCGTCGCGCGCGACCTCGACCGCATCCCCGGGCTGCCGCGCATCTTCTTCTGGACGCCCTTGCCGCTGATCGGCCTCCCCGTCGTCGGTCCGATCCTGTACTGGGCCGTGCTCCGCCGTCGCTTCGTCGCCCTCGCGGAACGCGCGACGCGCGACCGCGAGGCGAGGAACCGGGCGCGCCGCGAGCGCGGCGCGGGCACCGACGACACCCGTCCGCGCCCCTCGGGCGGACGACGTCGTCGTCGGCCCTGACTACCCGCGTCGCAGGCGGGCGAGCACCGACCGCCGCTCGTCGGGCGTGACCCCCGTCGCGAGCAGCAACGGCGCGTAGACGACGAGCCCCGCGAGCCCCGTTCCGGTCAGGGCGACCGGCCAGGCCACCGACGCGAACGCACGGTCCGCGAGCGCCATCGCCGCGGCGCAGCCGATCGCGGCGGGGAGCAGGCGCAGGTACGCGCGCTCGTAGGGCTGGATCCCGACGAACCGCCGCACGAGCACGAGGCGCAGCGCGTTGGACGCCGCGACGGTCACCGTCTGCGCGATCGCCGCACCCTCGACGCCGAGGCGCGGAACGAGGACGAGCGCGAGGACGAGGTCGAGCAGGAACGAGAGCGCGTAGACGACGAGGTCCCACCCCGTGCGCCCGGCCATGATCAGCACGAACCCGGCGGCGCCGACGCCCACGTTCACCGTCTGGCCGATCAGGAGGATCCGCAGGGCGTCGGCGCCGCCTGTGAACGCCTCGCCGCCGAAGACGCGCAGGAGCGGTTCCGGCGCGACGAGCATGAGCAGCAGCACCGGGATCGTGCCCGCGACGGTCCAGCGCGTGATGGCCTTGAACAGGGCGTCGAGACGTTCGCGCTCGCCGCGCTCGTGGAGGTCGGCGACGAACGGAGAGAACACGTAGCTCACCGCGGTGAGGAACAGCACCATCGCGAGCGCGATGCGCACGCTCGAGGAGTAGACGCCGAGTTCCTCGGCGGTCACCACCCCGCGCGCGACGAACGCGGACGCGACGAAGTAGTCGATCCAGAACAGTCCCTGCGAGAGCAGCGCGGCGGGAGCCCGCGGCGCCCCGTAGCGCACGAGCCGACCGAGCTCCCCGGGCGCCGCGGGCTCCCGCCCGAACGCGCGCGCCTCGCGCGACCAGAGCGCCCACGCGCCGATCGCCGCGAGCATCCACGAGACCGCGTACGCCGCGACGGCCGCGGTCGCCGTCCGTTCGATCGCCCACGCGAGCGGCATGAGCGCGATCCAGAGCACCGGCTGGCCGATCCACTGCACGACGAGCGTGTGGCGCATGACCTTGAGGCCGCGGCTCGCCCCGAGCGAGACGAACGTGACGGCGACGAACGGGAGCGCGACCGCCGCCCAGCGCAGCGCCGTCGCCGCGCCGGCCTGGTCGGAGAAGCGCGCACCGAGCCACGGCGCCGCCAGGAACACCGGCACCGCGACGACGACCGACCCGAGGGCGGCGACCCCGAGGGCGCGGTCCACGATGCCGCGGATCCGCGCGCCGTCGCCGCGGCCGGCCTCGATCGCGACGTCGCGCACGGCGGCCATGTCCATCCCGAAGCGCGTGCCGGCCGCGGCGACGAACGCGAACTGCGTCGCGAGCGTCACGATGCCGAGGGCCGTCGCGCCGGCCGCCTCGCCGCCGAACGCGCGGGCGACGAGGACGTTCGCCCCGAAGGTTCCCAGCACGTAGACGACGAGGCCGACGACGTTCTGCGCCGTCCCCGCGAGGAGCGTGCGCCGGTCGCGGCCGTGCTCGTCTGCGGCGTCGGGTGCGGACACGATGGCGCCTAGTATCGCGGAACGATCCGGCGGAAGGAGCGACGATGGGCGAGGAACGCTACGAGCGCGGGAAGCGGCGCATGGTGGAGGTCCACGGCGAGCGGTCGCGCGAGACCGTCGAGAGCCTCGGCGATCTCGGTCGGATGGTGATCGAGACCGCCTACGGCGAGGTGTACGACCGACCGGGCCTGACGCTGCGCGACCGACAGCTCGTCACCGTCGGCGTCCTGGCCGCGCTGGGCCGCTCCTCCCAGCTCCCCCAACACCTGCGCACGTCGCTCCACCACGGTGTCACGGAGGCGGAACTCGCCGAGGTCATCATCCAGGTCGCGGTGCTCGCGGGGTTCCCCGTCGCGATGAACGCGATGGTGAGCCTGCAGAAAGCCGCCGCCGGACGCGGCGACGCGGGCGGGGACTGACCTACTCGAGGTAGCCCAGGCCGCGGAGGTGTTCCTCCATCTCGTCGGCCTCGGTGTCGGAGACGGTCGGTTCGGCGGTCGAGACCGCCGCGGTGCCCGCGCTCTCCCGCGCGCGCACGTTCGCCGCATCGCCGACCACCTCGTGCAGGACGCGGCCCGTGTGTCGGATCGAGGCGGGCGCGTCGAGCGCGGCGAGGATCGTCGGTGCGAGATCGATGAGCCGCGGCGGCTGCTCGAACGGGCGCACGCCCGGGCCGGCGGCCACGACGACGCCCTCGATGCGATGGTCGCCCGAGACCCAGTCGGCGTCCTCGATCGCGCTCTTGGCGTGCGTGAGCGAGTAGCCCTCGGCCGGTTCCATGAGGATGTCGGGGGCGGTCTCGGCGAAGCGGCCGCGGAACACGTCCTCGCGGCGGTAGATCGCCTTCACCGGCTTGCGACCGGTCTTCGGATCGACGTACGACGCGAGGCGGTCCATCACCTCGGCACGCACCTTCTCGAAGTCCGCCGGATCCACGACGCCGTCCGGCTCGCGGCCGGCGAGGTTCACCGAGACGCCCTCGCCCGTTGAGCGGATCGTCGTGTAGGCCTTCGTCTTGGCCCAATTCACGGGCTGCGGGAGGCTCACCTTCCCGTGCAGACCGAGCCGGTCGTAGACGGTGCGCGCGACCTTGCGGACCGCGCCCCACTGCATCGGCCCCCAGATCACGTTCGAGGCGGAGAAGTCGAGGTAGCCGAACGACCGCAGGAGCCGGTCCATGTGGATCGTGCGGGTGCAGGACTGGAACCCGTGGTCGGAGATGAACAGCACGAGGTCCTCGGGCCGCGTCCGCGCGACGAAGGAACCGATCGCGTCGTCGAGCTGCTTGTAGACGTCGCGCACCTTCGCCGCGACGCGCGTGTCGCGGTTCCGCAGGTAGTCGGGGTGGTCCGGCGCGACGAAGTTGGAGAGGCAGTGCTGCGTGCGGTCCACGCTCACCCACACCGACGCGTGCAGGTCCCACGGCGTCTCATCGAGGAGCCACTCGGCGGCGCGGATCCGCTTCGCCGTCACCTCGCGCGCCTCCTCGAGGTAGGGCTCGGGTCGGTTGTGGTACGTCGTCCACGACATGCCGTTGATCTGCCACGGCGCGCCCGCGGCGGCGAGGCGCTCGGGGAGGTCCGCCGGCTGCGTGTACGTGCGACCCTTCGGCAGGACGCCGCCCGCGATCACCGTCGCGTCGATCGGCGGCGGCGGGAACATCAGCGGCACGTCCACGTACGTCCCGTGGCGGCCCGCCGCGGCGAGGTCCTCCACGAACGTGCGTTCCTTGATCGAGCGGTACGTCACCGGGTACTGCTTGTGCGTACCGGGGACCGTCTCGAGGATGTCGTAGACCCCGTGGTCCGCCGGGTCCACGCCGGTGAGGAACGACGGCCACGCCGCCCACGAGTGGGTCGGCACCGTCGAGCGCAGGACGTCCTTCTGTCCGCGGTCGATGAGGGCCTGGAGGTTGGGCAGGTCGCCGCGTTCGAGCAGCGGGTCGAGGATGCGCCAGTCGGCGCCGTCCCACCCGATCAGGAGCACGCGAGCCATGGCCACCTCCGTTCCGGGAACGGGCGAAGTCTATCCTGACGCCATGCCGCGCTACCGCCTCATCGAGCCCGGGGAACCGCTCGTCGCGCCCGCGCTCGTCGCCGCGTTCGACGGCTGGGTGGACGCCGGCGGCGCGGCCTCCGCTGCGGCACAGGTCGTCGCGGAGGGCGGCCGCCCCGTCGTGACGTTCGATCCCGACGACCTCTACGACTACCGCTCGCGCCGACCCGTGCTCGACATCGTGGACGGCACGATGCGCAACCTCGTCTGGCCCGACCTCGCGATCCAGCGCGTGCGACGCGGCGGTCGCGACCTCCTCGTCCTCACGGGTCCCGAGCCGGACTTCCGCTGGAAGGAACTCGGGAGCGTCATCGCCGACCTCGCGCTGCGCCTCGGGGTCCTCGAATGGGTGAGCCTCGGCGCGATCCCGAGCCAGGTCCCGCACACGCGCCCCGTCCCGATCCTCGCGACCGCTTCCGAACCGGGCCTGCTGCACAACGGCGAGACGCCGGGGCCGCCGGGACTGATGCGCGTGCCGTCGGCCGCGCTCTCGGCGCTCGAGTCGATCGCGAACGGGAGCGGCATCCGGTCCGTCGGCTACTACGCGCAGATCCCGCACTACGTCGGCGGACCCTACGCGCGCGCGACGATCGCCCTGCTCGAGTCCGTCGGACGTCACCTCGGGCTCGGGTTCCCGCTCGACGCGCTCGTCGAGGAGGCCGACGCCCAGGCGGCGCGGCTCGACCTCGCGGTCGCCGCCGACGAGGACTCCAAGGAGTACGTCGAGCGGCTCGAATCGGGCGGCGGGGACGACGAGGAACCGGAACTGCGCGTGCCGTCGGGGGACGAGCTCGCCGCGGAGATCGAACGCTTCCTCCGCGGGGAACAGGGCGAGGACCCCGGCCGTGGACGCTGATCCGGAGCGACACCACCCGCGACGACGCTCCCTCCGCGGGTTCGGCTACTTCGCGCGCGTCGGTCCCGCGGTCGTGACCGGCGCGGCCGACGACGATCCGAGCGGCATCGGCACCTACTCGCAGGTCGGTGCGGCGTTCGGATTCGGGTTCCTCTGGACGGCGCTCGTCACGCTCCCGCTGGCCGCGGCCGTCCAGGAGGTCTCGGCACGCATCGGCCTGACGACCGGCGGCGGTCTCGCCACGGCCCTCAAACGCCGGTTCCCGACGTGGGTCCTGGGCCTCGCCGTGGCCCTCGTCACGGTCGCCAACGTCTTCAACATCGCGGCCGACCTCGGATCGATGGCGGCCGCGGTTCGCCTGCTCGTGCCGGTGCCCGTCGCCCTCGCGATGATCGTCATCGTCGGCATCCTGCTCGGGCTCGAGATCGCCGTCTCGTACGGTCGCTACGCGCGCGTGCTGCGCTGGCTCACGCTCTCGCTCGTCGCCTACATCGGCGTGCTCGCGGTGCTGCGCATCGACTGGTCGACGGTCGCGCGCGCGACGTTCCTGCCGACGCTCTCCATCGACCGCGCGAGCCTCGCCGCGCTCATCGCCATCTTCGGCACGACGATCTCGCCGTACCTCTTCTTCTGGCAGGCGAGCGAGGAGGCCGAGGAGGAGGAACTGGAACCCGACCACGGCGGCGCGCCGGTGGACGGGGGCCCCCGCGCCGCCGGGGGGGGCGGCGGGGGGGGCGGGCGGGGGGGGGCGGGGGGGGGGGGGGTGGCGGGGAAG
>JBJTHT010000085.1:0-4241 GCA_046094605.1 Actinomycetota bacterium
GCCCCGGGCCCCGCCCCTCCTCCCCGGCCCCGGCGAATTCATCCGTCGTTCACCTCCGGGTAAGGGTTCCGACACGGGGGCTGCCTACGGTTCCCCCGATGGAACGGCAACCAACGGGAGGTGCGATGTCCATCCGCAGGAAGTACGCGGTCGTCGCGGCGTTCGCCGCCATGACCATGCTCGTCGCGGCGTGCGGCGGTTCCGAGGACGGCGGCAACGGCGGGGGCGGTGGCGCGACCGGTCTGACCGGCACCGTCGTCGTGTCGGGTTCGTCCACGGTGCAGCCGATCTCCTCGCTCGTGGCGGAGCTGTTCGCCGGCGAGAACCCCGACGTGCAGATCAGCGTGGACGGCCCCGGTACCGGGGACGGGTTCGAGCTCTTCTGCAACGGCGAGACCGACATCAACGACGCGTCCCGCCCGATCAAGGACGAGGAGATGGCGGCGTGCGAGGCGGCCGGCGTGAACTACGTGGAACTGAAGGTCGGTCTCGACGGCGTCACCGTGCTGACGAGCGCCGCCAACGGCGCCGTCTCGTGCCTCACGACGGCGGACCTGTACGCGCTGCTCGGCGCCGAGTCGGAGGGGTTCACCTCCTGGTCGGATGCGAACGCCCTGGCCGCGCAGGTCGGCGGCACCGGCGACTTCCCCGATGCGCCGCTCGCCGTGACGGCACCCGGTGAGGAGTCGGGCACCTACGACGCCTTCATCGAGCTCGCCGGCTTCGAGGACTTCGGCGTGGCCAACGGCCTGTCCGAGGACGACGCGGCGGTGCTGCGGCCCGACTACCAGGCCTCGGCCGACGACAACGTGATCATCCAGGGCATCGAGGGTTCGGACACGTCCCTCGGGTTCGTCGGGTTCGCCTTCGCGGAGAACGCGGGTGACCTCGTCAAGGAGATCGCGGTGGACGCGGGCGGCGGCTGCGTGGCCCCCAGCATCGAGACGATCGCCGATGGGTCGTACCCGCTGTCGCGCTCGCTCTACATCTACGTGAACACGGACGCGGCCGTGGCCAACCCCGCGCTCGCGGCCTACGTGGACCTGTACGTGAGCGCCGACGGTCTCGCGGCGGCGTCCGCGGCCGGCTACGTCGAGCTCCCCGAGGCCGAGGTCTCGGCGACACAGTCCGCCTGGGCGGCGGTGGCGTAGCGGTCGCAGGGAACCTCGGGGCGGAGGCCACGGTGAGCGTCGGGGGAGCGATGGACGCGGCGACGATCCTGCGGGGCGACCCGCGACGCCAGCGGCGCGAGCGCCGCGTCCGCGGTGCGTTCCTCGCGGCGGCCTGCGTCGCCCTCGTCGTGAGCGCCGCGATCGTCGTCTCGCTCGTGGGCCGCGCCGGCCACTTCGCGCTCAACATCGACCTGTCCGCGCTCTGGTCCCGCGGGTGGTTCCCGCGCCGCGGCCTCTACGACCTGCGCACGATCTTCGTCGGCTCGTTCCTCGTCGCCGGCGTCGCGATGCTCGTGGCCGCGCCGTTCGGGCTCGGCGCCGCCGTCTACCTATCGGAGTACGCGACACCCCGCATGCGGCGGATCGCGAAGCCCGTCCTCGAGGTGCTCGCGGGCATCCCGAGCGTCGTGATGGGCTTCTTCGCCCTCACCGTCATCAGCCCGACCGTCGTGCAGCGGCTCGTGGCAGACGCGACGCTCTTCAACCTCGCGGCGGCGGGCCTGGCCGTCGGTCTGCTCGTCGTCCCGCTCGTCGCGTCGATCGCCGAGGACGCGCTCCACGCCGTCCCGCGCGGGATGCGCGAGGCCTCCTACGGCCTCGGGGCGCGACGACGCACGACGAGCCTGCGCGTCGTCGCGCCCGCCGCGGTCTCGGGCATCGTCGCGGCGCTCATCGTCGGCGTCTCGCGCGCGATCGGCGAGACGATGGTCGTGGCGATCGCCGCCGGCGGCACCGGCGGTTCCCTCTTCTCCCTCGACCTCTTCCGCCCCGGCCAGACCGCGACCGCCGCGATGACCGCGCTCGCGACGGGCTCCGACCAGGTGAAGGGCGAGGCCCTCACGTTCGAGAGCCTGTTCTTCGTCGGGTTCCTCCTCTTCGTCCTCACGCTCGGGCTGAACGTCCTGAGCGAGCGCACGGTGCGACGCCTCCGGAAGCGGTTCTGATGGCGGTCGTCGCGTCGGGTGCCACGCGCGAGGCGGTCGCGCGGTCGCTGCGCGGCCGCGGCCGCGACTGGGCGGGCACGCTGTTCCACGGCGCGCTCCTCGGGAGCCTCGCGCTCACGCTCGGCGTGCTGGTCACGCTCCTCGCCGACATCGCGCGTCGCGGCATCCCCGTGCTCGCCGAGCGGGGTCTCTCCTTCTTCTCCGTGGGCTACTCGACGATCCCGTCGCGCGCCGGGGTGGGGCAGGCGCTGATCGGCTCGGCGTTCCTCATGGGAACCGTCATCGTCGTGGCCTTCCCGATCGGCATCGCCGCCGCGATCTACCTCGAGGAGTACGCGCCGGACACGCGGCTCACGCGGCTGCTCAACGCGAACATCCGCAACCTCGCCGGCGTACCCTCGATCGTCTACGGATTGCTCGGTCTGTCGCTCTTCGTGAAGGCCCTCGGGCCGCTCACCGGCGGGCCGACGATGATCGCGGGTGGCCTCACGCTCGCGATCCTCGTGATCCCGATCGTGATCATCACGACCGCCGAGGCCCTGCGCGCGGTCCCGGACTCGATCCGCGAGGCCGGGTTCGGCGTCGGGGCGACCCGCTGGGAGGTCATCCGGAGCCACGTCCTGCCCTACGCCGCCCCCGGCGTGCTGACGGGTGTGATCCTCTCGCTCGCCCGCGCCTTCGGCGAGACGGCGCCGCTGATCCTGGCCGGCGCGAAGCTCGGCTTCTTCGCGAGCGGGTCCGGCGGGCTCGCGAGCCAGCTCACCGGCCCCTACACATCGCTCCCGACCGTCGCGTTCCTGTTCTCCCGCCAGCCCAACCCCGACTTCCAGGCGCTCGCCGGGGCCGCGGCGCTCGTGCTCCTCGGGGTCCTGCTCGCTCTAAACTCCGTGGCGATCGCGCTCCGCAACCGGTACGAGCGGGGACGGTGACGGGATGCGCGTGATCGAACCGGTGGAGGCGGTGCGCATGGTGACGACGGCCGGAGCGAGCGAGGAGACCCCCCGCACCCCCGAGATCATCCTCGACGTGCGCGACCTGTCGGTGTTCTACGGGTCGTTCCGCGCGGTGCGCGACGTGAACATCGCGATCCAGGCCAACCGCATCACGGCGCTCATCGGGCCGTCGGGCTGCGGCAAGACCACCGTGCTGCGGTGCCTCAACCGCATGAACGACCTCGTCGAAGGCGCGCGGATCGAGGGCGAGGTGCGCTACCACGGCGTGGACCTCTACGGCGGGGACGTGGACCCGGTCGAGGTCCGCCGGCGCATCGGGATGGTGTTCCAGAAGCCCAATCCGTTCCCGAAGTCCATCTACGACAACATCGCGTTCGGCCCGCGGATCGCGGGTCGCCGCAGCGGCCTCGACGACCTCGTCGAGCAGAGCTTGCGTCGCGCCGCGCTCTGGGACGAGGTCAAGGACAAGCTCCAGTCCTCCGCGATGGCCCTCTCCGGCGGTCAGCAGCAGCGCCTGTGCATCGCGCGCGCGATCGCCGTGAGCCCCGACATCATCCTCATGGACGAGCCCTGCTCGGCCCTCGACCCGATCGCCACGGCCCGGATCGAGGACCTGATGCGCGAGCTCAAGAGCGACTACACGATCGTCATCGTCACCCACAACATGCAGCAGGCCGCGCGCGTGTCGCAGCGCACCGCCTTCTTCCACCTCGGCGAACTCGTCGAGGAGGACGACACCTCCGCCATCTTCACCAACCCCCGGGACGAGCGCACCCAGGGCTACATCACCGGCCGCTACGGCTGACGCGCCGCCGACCGCGGGCAAGGAGACGCATCCGATGCCAACCCATATCGTCAAGTCCTACGACGAACAGCTGCGCAAGCTGAACGACACGCTCGCGCGCATGGGCGGCGTCGTCGAGGCCCAGATCAGCGCCGCCATGCAGGCGCTGGCGCGGCGGGACCCCGACCTCGCCATGCAGACCGTCGAGGGCGACCGCCGGGTCGACGCGCTGGAACGCGAGGTCGACACCCAGGTCGTCAACCTGCTCGGCGTGGTCATTCAGATAGTGGGGGGCTCCAAAGACAGCGAAGATGGCATCGCCAAGAACTCGATCACACAGCCTGTGTGTCGATCAATAATGTCAGTCATCGCCCCTAGGTTTTGGTTG
>JBJTHT010000086.1:0-2689 GCA_046094605.1 Actinomycetota bacterium
CGCGGCGACCGCGCGCCCGGGGCCGCGCCCGCGCTGCCCGCCGGCCCCCTCGCGCCCGGGGCGCACCTCGCCGGGCGCGCGCCGGGCGGCCTTCTCCACGACGCGACGCACCTTGCGCAGTTCCTCCATCAGCGGTTCCCGCGTGTGGAGCCGGCCGGCCGTGTCCACGATCAGGTCGTCGATACCGCGCGCGGTCGCCGCCGCGACCGCGTCCCACGCGACCGCGCCGGGATCGGCGCCGCGCGTCTGGCCGATGAAGGTTGCGCCCACGCGCGAGGCCCAGGCGTCGAGCTGCTCGGAGGCGGCCGCACGGAACGTGTCGGCGTTGGCGACCGCGACGCTGCGGCCCTCGGCCACGGCACGCGCGGCGAGCTTGCCGATCGTCGTGGTCTTGCCCGCGCCGTTCACGCCGACGACGAGGGTGATCCGGGGACGCGCCGGCGGCACGGCCGTCGTCGCGTCCCCGTCGAGGAGCGCGACGACCGCATCGCGGACGCGCTCGACCGGATCGCCGCTCCCACCCCGCAGGTCGGCGACGAGGCGTGCGGCCACGGCGGGGCCGACGTCGGCGCGCAGGAGCGCGTCCTCGATCTCGTCCCACGCCGGCGACGGGGCGGACAGGAGCGCGCGCAGTCGCTGACCGAACGCGCGGAACCCGGTGGCGCCCACCGGGACAGGCTAGGTGACGGGGCCGGCCTCCGGCACGAGCCCGCTCGCATCGGCGGGCGCCGTCGAGGACGGCGAGTCCACCTTCTGGCACACGACCTTCGTCGTGCCGTCCTTCGACATCGAGACGCCGTAGAGCATGTTCGCGATCTCCATCGTGCGCTTCTGGTGCGTGACGATGAGGACCTGCGAGTCGGCGGCGAACCCGTCGATCAGGCGGATGAACCGGTGGAGGTTCACGTCGTCGAGCGCCGGTTCCACCTCGTCCATCAGGTAGAAGGGGGACGGCCGCGAGCGGAAGATCGCGAAGAGGAACGCGATCGACGTGAGCGCGCGCTCGCCGCCGGAGAGCAGGGACAGGCGCTTCATGCGCTTGCCCGGCGGGCGCGCCTCGATCTCGATCCCGGTGTTGAGCAGGTCGGTCGGTTCGGTCGCGACGAGGCGGCCCTCTCCCCCCGGGAACAGGCTCTCGAAGAGCCGCGCGAACTCCGCGGCCACGTCGCGGTACGCGGAGGCGAACGTCTCCACGATCTCGTCCTCGATGCGGCGGATCACCTCGAGCAGATCGCGGCGGGCCTTCTTCACGTCGTCGAGCTCGCGTGCGAGGAAGTCGTGGCGCTCCTGGAGCGACTCGAGCTCTCCCCCCGCGAGCAGGTTCACGCGACCGAGGAGGCCGAGGCGGCGCTGTACGAGTTCCGCGCGTCGCTCGAGCGTCGCGATCGTCTCGTCGGCCTTGAGGGATGCGAGGACCTCCTCGGGTTCCCGGCCGTAGCCCTCGCGGATCATGCGTTCGGCGTCGCGGATGCGTCGCTCGAGGTCGGCGCGCGCGCGATCCTCGTCCTCGAAGGACTCGCGGAGCGCCTCGAGCGCCGTCGACGCCTCGCGCCACTCGCGGTTCGCGGCGGACTCCGTCTCCATCGCCTCGGCCTGCGCGGTCGCCGCGCGCGCCCGCGCGGTCCCCGCCTCCGACGCGGCGGCCGTCGCGGCGCGCAGGGTCTCCTCGGCGGCGGCGCGCGCCCCTTCGGCGTCCTGCAGTTCCCGCGAGAGCGCGGCGGGATCCTCGCGCCCGATCGCTGCGACCTCGCGGTCGATCTCGGCGAGGCGCGCTCCCAGCGACGCGGACTCCGAGCGCAGCGTCTCGACCTTCACGCGCGCGGTGAGCGGCGATTCCGGCTCGGGCGGCAGCGCGGGGAGGTCGATGGCATCCGAGGTCGGCGCGCCGAGCCGGTCGCGCCAGGTCGTCGCGGCCTCCTCCATGCCGGCGATGCGCTGGGCGAGGAGTTCCTCCTCGCGGTCGAAGGCGGTGAGCGTCCCGTCGAGCACGCCGACGCGGTCGGCGGCGGCGGTGAGCGCGCGGTCAGCCTCGTCGGCTTCGCGCGCGACGTCCGCGACCTCCCGATCCACGGCCTCGAGGCGGCGGCGCAGCGGCTGGAGCGCGCCGCGGGTCCCCGCGACGTCGTGCTCGGCGACGCCGAGGTCGCGTTCGAGCGCCGCGATCGCGGTCGCGCGGGCGGGCGCGGTGCGGATCGTGACCGGTCCGACGAGCACGCCCTCGCGCGTCACGAATCGCGCGCGCGGCGAGCTGAGCGTGCGACGCGCCGCGTCCTCGACGCTCTCGGCGAGGTACACGTCGCCGAGGAGCACCGTGACGATCGCCCGCGCCGGCGCATCGGCCTCCACGACGGACAGGAGCGGCGTCGCATCCGCGAGCACCGGCGCCGCGGCGGCCCCCATACCGAGGGCGACGATGGCGCCGTCGCCACCGGGCGCGTCGCGGAACGCGGCGGTCCCGTCCTCGTAGACGACGGCGTCCGCGTTGCCACCGAGCGCGGCCGCGAGCGCCGCCTCGTGACCGGCCCTCGCGCGCACCATGTCGCCGAGGAGCCCCACGGCGGTCGTGGCGTGGCGCTCGAGGAACCGGCGACCAGGCGTCGAGCGGAGATCGGCGAGGCGTGCGGCCGCGACGTCACGCGCGGTCTCGGCGCGGTGCAGCCGCTCCTCGATGTCCTTCACCTGCGTCTGG
>JBJTHT010000087.1:0-13781 GCA_046094605.1 Actinomycetota bacterium
GGACGCGCGCGTTGGCGGTCTGGTGATCGGCCGTCGCGTGCGGGTAGGGAACCAGGATCGAGGGGACGCCGCGTCGACGACCGCACGCCGCAGCGGCGTTCCGACGACGCGGATCGGCGTGCGGGCCGGGAACGAGGCACGCGCCGCCTCGACGCCGAGCGCGACCACCGTGGCGCGGCGCGCGAGGATGCGGTTCGCCTGACCGGCGATGGCGTTCTGCTCGTGGATCACGAGCGGGCGGTGCGCGCGCGACGCGGCGATGCCCACCGGGAGACTGACGTAGCCGCCCATGCCGAGGACGACGTCGGCGTCCGCGACGAGCGACGTACAGGCGCCCACGGCGCGCACGGCCGCCAGGCCCGCGGCCGCGAGCGCGCGCGACGGGCGGCGCGGGAACGGGCGGACGTCGACCGTCTCGAGCGCGAACCCCGCCTCGGGGACGAGCCGCGATTCCTGGCCCGCCGCCGTTCCGACGAACCGCACGTCGGCACCCGTGTCGGCGAGGACGCGGGCGACGGCGAGCGCGGGGAGGATATGTCCGGCGGTCCCACCGGCGGCGATGACGACCCTCATCGGTCGGCGCGGGTCGCCGGACGCTCCGCGCGGGAGGCGCGGCCGATGCCGGCGCGCGCGATGTTGGCGAGGATGCCCACGGCGGCGAGCGACACGACGAGCGCCGAGCCGCCGTAGGACACGAACGGCAGCGGGACACCCGTGATCGGGAGCACGCCGGTCACGGCGCCGAGGTTCACGATCGACTGGATCCCGAGCCACGCGACGATCCCGCTCGCGAGCAGCCGGCTGAACGGGTCCGGCGCGCGCATCGCGGCCCGGACGCCGCCGACGACCAGGATCCCGAGCGCGAGGAGCATCGTGAGCGCGCCGACGAGGCCGAGTTCCTCGCCGATGATCGCGAAGATGAAGTCGGTGTGGGCGTTGGGGACGTAGAGCCACTTCTGTCGGCTCGCGCCGAGCCCCACGCCCTTGATGCCGCCGGACCCGAGCGCGATCAGGCCCTGCACGAGCTGGTAGCTCTTGCCCGCGGTGTCGTCCCATGGATGGAGGAACGCGAGGAGCCGGTCGCGTCGGTACGGCTCGAACCAGATCAGGCCGGCGCCGCTCACGAGCCCGAGCAGGCCGGCGCCGCCCAGGTGCGAGAGCCGCGCGCCGGCGACGAAGGCCATCAGGAAGAGCGTGACGACGATCACGATCGTTGTGCCCAGGTCGGGCTGCAGCATGACGAGGC
Source organism: Actinomycetota bacterium (assembly GCA_046094605.1). Lineage (GTDB taxonomy): Bacteria > Actinomycetota > UBA4738 > UBA4738 > HRBIN12 > JBJTIF01. The sequence continues at coordinate 1,247 of JBJTHT010000087.1, forward strand.
CGCCGATCAGGACGGAGATGCCCAGGAGCGGCAGGACGCCGGCGAGATCGCCGATCCGATCGCGTTGCTTCGCGAGGATCGCCGCCGCGTAGATCGTGAGGGTGAGCTTCGCGAGCTCCGACGGTTGGATCGTCACCGGGCCGAGGGCGATCCAGCGCGATGCGCCGTAGGCGTCGGGTCCGGTCCCGGGCAGCAGCACGACGACGAGGAGGCCGATCGTCGCGACGAGCAGGAACCCGGCGAACCGACGCCAGCGCGTGTAGGGGATGCGCGAGGTGAGCCGCATCGCCGCGACCCCGACGACGGCGTAGATGAGCTGACGACGGAAGAAGAAGAACCCCGACCCGAACTGCGCGTAGGCCGAGATCGAACTCGCGGAGAGGACCATCAGGAGGCCAGCGAACGTGAGGAACCCCGTCGAGATCCAGAGCATCACGACGATCCGCCGGTTGACCTCGCGGTTCTCGGGGTGGCGGGCCGGATCACCGCCGCGCACCAGACGCAGGTGCCGCTCGCGCGTCTCAACGGCCATGGGCGATCACCTCCGACCGGAGAGCCTCGGCGGCCGCTCGGAACCGTTCCCCGCGCTCCGCGTAATCCCGGAACATGTCCCAGCTCGCGCAGGCGGGGGCGAGGAGCACCGCGCCGCCGGGTCGCGCGAGCGCGTACGCCTCGACCACCGCGGCCTCGATCGAGTCCGCCAGGCGGACCGGGATGCGTCCGTCGAAGAGTTCCGCCAGGTCGTCCGCCGCCTCCCCGATCGCGACGAGCCCGTCGAGGGCACCCGCGACCTGCCCCAGCGGCGAGAGGTCCACGCCCTTCGCGACGCCGCCGGCGACGAGCACGACACGGTCGCGGCCACGCATCGCGGCGAGGGCGGCGTGGACGTTGGTCGCCTTCGAGTCATCCACGAACGCGACGCCCCCGACCTCCGCGACGGTCTCCCCGCGGTGCGGGAGGCGCTCCATGCGCCGGACGCCTTCGGCCACGGCGCCGGGCTCGAGCCCGAACGCGAGCGAGGCCGCGGCCGCTGCGGCGACGTCCTCGCGCCACGACGGACCCGCCGCCGGCAGCCCCGCGAGGCGCACCTCGTCCGAGAGCCGGGCGACGAGCGCATCGCCGTCCCACCCGACCTCGCCCTCGCCGGGCGGTCCCGAGCGGAACCACACCTGCCGACAGCGCGCCGTGGCCGACCGTTCAGCGGCCGCGGCGTCGTCGCGGTTCCCCACGTGGACGCCGTCCGGGCGCTGGTGTTCGAAGATGCGCGACTTGGCGTCGCCGTAGGCCTCGAAACTCCCGTGCCAGTCGAGGTGATCGGGCGCGAGGTTCAACAGGACCGAGACGCGCGGCGCGAACCCGTCGCAGAAGCGGAGCTGGAACGAGGAGGCCTCGACGGCGAGCGCGTCGTGGCCGTCGGCCGCCGCAGCGGTCAGCGGGTACCCGATGTTCCCGCATGCCACCGCGCTGCGGCCGGATGCGCGGAGCATCGAGGCGACGAGTTCCGTGGTCGTGGACTTCCCGTTCGTGCCCGTGATCGCGATCGTCGGCACGGTGGTCCGGCGGGCGCCGAACTCGAGTTCGCTGCGCACGGTGACGCCACGTTCGAGCGCCCAGGACAGGATCGGGGAGCGCTCCGGCACACCGGGGCTCGTCACGACGAGGTCGACGCCGTCGAGCTGCTCCGACGCGTGGGGACCGAGGAGGACCTCCGCCCCCCGTGCGCGGAGCGCGTCGGCTCCCGGCAGGTCCGTGCGCACGTCGACGGCGCGCACGGCGACGCGATCGGCGAGGAGCGCGTCGACGACGGCGAGACCGCTCGTCGCGAGGCCGACCACGAGCGTGGTCATCCCAGCCCCCCGCGCGCGATGAAGTCCGTGTAGAAGAGACCGATCCCGATCGCGACGAGGATGCCCGCGACGATCCAGAACCGCACGATGACGGTGAACTCGGGCCAGCCGAGCAGCTCGAAGTGGTGGTGGATCGGCGACATGCGGAACACCCGTCGGCCGAACCCGCGGAACGCGATGATCTGCGCGATCACGGAGAGCGTCTCGATGACGAAGAGCCCGCCGAGGACGGCCAGCAGCAACTGCGTGCTCGTGACGATCGCGAGCGCGCCGAGCAGGCCGCCGATCGCGAGCGCCCCGGTGTCGCCCATGAAGATGCGCGCGGGGGCGGCGTTCCACCAGAGGAACCCGGCGACGGCGCCGGCCGCGGCCCCCGCGACGATCGCGGTGTCGAGCGCGTCGTTCACGGAGATCGGGTAACACGCGGCGAGCGCCAGGGCGTCGCAGGTGTGGCGGAACTGCCAGAAGGCGATGAAGACGTAGCCCGAGAGGACGAGGATCGAGGTGCCCGACGCGAGACCGTCGAGGCCGTCGGTCAGGTTCACCGCGTTCGCCGACGCGATGAGGATGAAGAACGCCCAGGCGAAGAAGAGGATCCCGAGATCCAGCCCCGTCCCGCGCGCGAAGGAGAGTTCGGTCGAGACGTCGGCGGATTCGGCCACGAGCACGAAGGCGACCGCGACGACCGCCTGGCCGAGCAACTTCCCGCGCTTGGAAAGCCCGAGCGAGCGGCGGCGGCGCACCTTGAGGAAGTCGTCGAGGAACCCGACCGCGCCGAGTCCGAGCGTCGCGAGCAGCACCGCGATCGCCGAGCGGGTCACCGTCGCGAACGCGAGGCGCGTCGCGATGTAGGCGATCGCGATGCCGGCGAGGATGACGAGGCCGCCCATCGTCGGCGTGCCCATCTTCTCCATGTGCGTGCTGGGTCCGTCCTCCCGGATCCGCTGGCCCCAGCCCCAGATGCGGAACAGGCGGATCGCGATCGGCGTGCCGAGCAGGGTCACGGCCATCCCGATCGCGGCGGCGAGGAGGATCTGCCTCACGCGAGCGCCTCCGCGACGCGTTCGAGGCCGGCGACGCGCGAGCCCTTGAGGAAGACCACGTCGCCCCGGCGCACGTGCCGACGGACGTCCGCGGCGGCCGAGGACGCGTCGGCGTACGACGCGACGTCCTCGGGGAGGGCTCCCTCGCGGACCGCCGCGCGGGCGATCACCTCCGCGCGCTCCCCCCCCGTGACGAGGCGATCCACGCCGATGCGAACGGCGAGCCGCCCGACGCGCTCGTGTTCCTCGAACGCGATCGGACCGAGCTCCGCCATGTGGCCGAGCACCGCGACCAGCCGCGCGTCGCGCGCGATCCACCGTGCGGTGCGCAGGCCCGCGGCCATCGACTCGGGGTTCGCGTTGTAGGCATCGTTCAGGATCCGTACGCCCTCGGGCGTCACGGAGGTCTCCATGCGCCAGTGCGAGATGCGCGCGGCGTCGAGACCGGCGGCGCAGGCGCCGGGTTCGACGCCGAGCGCGAGGCCGACCGCCGCGGCGGCGAGGGCGTTGTGGACCATGTGCTCGCCGGGCATGGGCAGGTGGACCGGGGTCCGCGAGCCCTCGGCGACGAGCGAGAACGAGGCACGCCCCTCGCCGTCGAGCTCGACGGATTCGGCGCGCACGTCCGCGTCGGGGGCGGTTCCCGTGCCGATCACCCGGCAGCGCGCACGGTCGCGGTACCCGCGCACGACCGGATCGTCCAGGTTGAGCACCGCGGTGCCGTCGGCCGGGAGGGCCTCGACGGCCTCGGCGCCGGACCCGACGATCGCCTCCCACGACCCGAAGAACTCCATGTGGGCGACGCCGACGTTCGTGACGACCGCGACGCTGGGGCGGGCGACGGCGCAGAGCTCGGTGACGTCCCCGACGTGGCGGGCGCCCAGTTCCGCGACGACCACCTCGGTGCCCACCGGTGCGCCCAGCAGCGTCATCGGCACGCCGATCTCGTTGTTGAACGAGGCGGGGCTCGCGTGGGTGAGGAACGACCGCGACAGCACCGCGGCCGCGAGATCCTTCGTGGAGGTCTTGCCGTTGGCGCCGGTGACCCCGACGACGGTGACGGGCTCCATCCGCGTGCGTTCGTCCGCGCCGAGGGCGAGGAGGGCGGCACCGGTGTCGGTCACGCGGACCGCCGGTCCGCCGTCGACCGGCGCCGAGACGAGCGCCGCGCTGGCACCGCGCGCGAAGGCGTCCTGCGCGAAGGCGTTCCCATCGAGGCGCTCCCCCGCGAGCGCGACGAACAGCGCCCCGGGTCCGGCCGTCCGGCTGTCCGTCACGACGCGGTCGATCCGCACGTCGCCGTCGTCGGCGAGGTCACCACCGACGGCGACCGCGATCTCGGCGAGCGTCCGCGGGATCATCGCGTCGTCCCCAGCGCCGCGAGTTCCTCGCGCGCGACGTCGCGGTCGTCGAACGCGATCGTGCGGTCGGCGAACTCCTGCCCCGACTCGTGTCCCTTGCCCGCGATGACGACGACGTCGCCCGGCGCGGCCGCGGCGAGCGCCGCACGGATCGCGGCGCGACGGTCCGGCTCCACGACGAAGGTGCCCCCGCCGTCGCGCGCTCCCGGTTCGATGTCGGCGATGATCGCGAGGGGGTCCTCGCTCCGCGGGTTGTCGCTCGTGACCACGGTGAGATCCGCGAGCGACGTCGCGGCGGCGCCCATGAGCGGGCGCTTCGCGCGATCGCGGTCGCCGCCGCACCCGAGGACGACGATCACGCGCCCCACTGCGAGCGGACGCGCCGCGCGCAGGACGTTCGCGACGCCATCGGGCGTGTGCGCGTAGTCCACGAGGACGAGGAAGGGCTGACCGGCGTCCACACCCTCCACCCGACCGGGCACGCCGGCGACGGCCTCGATGCCCGCGATCGCGGTGGCGGCGGCGATGCCGACGGTCCGCCCCGCCGCCCGGGCCGCGAGGCAGTACAGCACGTTGAAGGCGCCGCGGCGCGGCGAGCGGACGGTCGCGCCGTCCACGGCGAAGCGACAGCCGTCGCCATCGACGACGACGTCGGTCGCGCGAACCTCGGCGTCGGCGCCCAGGCCGTAGGTCGTCGTCGCCCGCAGGCGACCGAGCAGGCGGCGACCGTACGCGTCGTCGACGTTCACGACGGCCGCGTCCGCGCGCGCGTCGTCGAACAGGGATGCCTTGGCGAGGAAGTAGTCCTCCATCGTGGGGTGGTAGTCGAGGTGGTCCTGCGAGAGGTTCGTGAAGACGGCGCACGCGAAACGCGTCCCGTCGACGCGGTGCTGGTCGAGCCCATGGGACGACACCTCCATCGCCACGGATGCGACGCCACCGTCCACCATCTCGCGCAGGAGCCGCTGGAGGTCCGGCGCCTCCGGCGTCGTCCGCGGGAACGGGACGGGGCGTCCGTCGATGCGCACGCCGGTCGTGCCGATCAGCCCGGGGACCCGCCCGGCCGCACGGAACACCGATTCGAGGAGGTGCGTCGTCGTGGTCTTGCCGTTGGTCCCGGTCACGCCGACGATCGAGAGCGCCCGCGACGGATCGCCGTGGAACGCCGACGCGATCGGACCCATGGCGCGGCGCACCGACGGAACCCGCACCTGCGGCAGCGCGACGTCCACCCACCGCTCCACGGCGAGGGCGGCGGCGCCGGCGGACGCAGCCGCCGGGGCGAAGGCGTGCCCGTCGGCGCGACGTCCGGGGACGCAGAAGAAGAGGTCGCCCGGCGCGACGGCGTCCGACCGCAGGGAGAGCCCCCCGACGAGCGTCGAGGGCTCACCCCGGAGTTCGGACCCGTCCGCGACGGCGGCGAGGAGGGACAGCGGTCGCTCGGGGAAGGGAGCCACGGCAGCGCGATTATCCCGGTTCCGGCCCGGGTTCCCGGTAGCCGCCCCTCACGGGAGCGGGAGCGCGTGGGGCGGCAGCGCCAGGGGGTCCGAGGGGGTGATCCCGAGGCGGGCGATCCCGTAGGCCGCGATCTCCCGGAACAGGGGGGCGGCGGCGATGCTCCCGTACTCCGTGGCGGGCCGGTCGAGCACGGTCGCGATGACGAGCTGGGGGTCGGAGGCCGGCAGGAACCCGATGAAGGAGGCGATGTACTGCCCCTCGTAGTAGCCGGCGCGGTCCGGGAGGGGGATGCGGGCGGTCCCGGTCTTGCCGGCCACCTGGTAGCCATCGATCCGGGCGTTGAGACCCGTCCCCGCCTCCACGGCGTAGGCGAGCATCCGGGTCACCGTCGTCGCCGTGCTCTCGGAGATCGCGCGCGTCGGCTCCGCCGCCGGGGTCGCCTCGTAGGCGCCGGACGGGTCGATGACGCCCGACACCAGGGTCGGCGGGACGTGCAGTCCGCCGTTGGCGATCGTCGCGTACGCGGACGCCATCTGCAGGAGCGAGGCCGCGATGCCCTGCCCGTAGGAGATCGTCGCGAGGCTCGCGTCGCTCCATTCATCCAGCGGGAGCATGATCCCGGGCGACTCCCCCGGGAACGCGATGCCGGTGCGGGTTCCCAGACCGAAGCGCTCCAGGAAGGTCGAGAGGGCGCGCGGCCCCAGTTCCGCGGCGACCTTGGCGATGCCGACGTTGGAGGACTGCGCGACGATGTCGCCCAGCGTCATCGAGAGCTTCTTGTGCGGGTGCGCGTCGTGGATCGTGTAGGTGTTCACCTTCATGCGGTCCGCGACCTCGAAGCGCGTCGAGAGGTCGAACGCGCCGAGCTCGATCGCCGCGGCGGCCGTGATCACCTTCGTCGTCGAGCCCGGCTCGAAGACGTCGGTCACGGGTCGGTTCCGGTAGGTCGCGGGGTCGGCGCCCACGAACGCGTTCGGATCGAACCAGGGATAGCTCGCCATCGCGAGGATCTGGCCGGTGCGCGGATCCATGACGACGACCATCCCGCTGCGCGCACCGTTGGCCTCGACCGCGCCCTGGAGCGCCGCCTGGACGCGGTACTGGAAGTCGCGGTCGATCGTGAGGACGAGGGTCGAACCGGGCACCGCCGGGGTCCCCGCGTCCACGCCGCCGAGGATCGGATGGCCGCCGGGCGTCACCTCGAGGGTCCGTCGTCCGGCGACGCCGGCGAGCACGTCGTCGTAGCCGTACTCGATGCCCGAGAGACCGACGCCGTCGACTCCGACGAACCCGAGCACCTGCGGCGCGAGCGCGCCCGCCGGGTAGGTGCGCCGCGACGACGGGAGGAACCCGATGCCGGGCAGGTCGAGCTTGCGGATGCGCGCGGCGAGGCGCAGGTCCACCTGACGCGCCACGTAGGTGAACGAGGACGACGTGTCGGCGAGGCGTTGCTGGAGGTCCGCGGCATCGACGGCCAGCAGCCGTGCGAGGGTCGCGGCCGTCCCGATCGGGTCCTGCACGTACCGCGGGTCGGCGTAGACATCACGCGCCTCGAGGGTGAGCGCGAGCGGCTCGCGGTTCCGGTCGAGGATCTCGCCGCGGGCCGGCGTGAGATCGACGGTGCGAACCCGCTGTGCGGCCGCGCGCGCGAGCAGCACGCTCGACTCGGCCACCTGGAGGAAGGCGAGGCGGACGCCGATCGCGACGAGGCCCAGGCCCATGACGAGACCGAGGACGGCCACCCGTCGGGCGGAGGCGTGCCTCACGGGGCGTCGGACCCCGTCGCGACGATCACGCGGACGTCGGTCGCGAAGACCATGCCGTGCTGCGCGGCCCAGGTCGCGATGCGTTCGGGGGACGACAGGAGCGCCTGGCGCTCGAGCAGCTCGTCGCGCTCGGTGCGCAGCGCCGCCACCTCCGCGCGTGCGGACTCGATGCGCATCGCGCGGTTGGCGAGCAGCGCCTCGGTCGCCACGACGCCGAAGAGGAGCAGCCCGAGGATGACGGTGAACGGCACCATCGGGGAGAGCGCGCGCGACGCGCGCCGACGCACCGGACCCTTCCCCCCGGTTCCCGGCGGACCGCGGTGCTCATGCGGCCTCCGGACGGCGTTCGGCGGCGCGGAGCTTCGCGCTCCGCGACCGCGGGTTGCGGTGCTGTTCCTCGGGGGTGGCCTCCAGCGGCTTGCGCGTGAGGATCTGCAACCGCGGCTCCGCCGCGAAGAACCGCTTCGCGATGCGGTCCTCCAGCGAGTGGTACGCGATGACGACGACGCGACCGCCTGGCGCGAGCGCGTCGACGGCGCGCGGCAGGACCGCGCGGAGCTCCTCGAGTTCCTCGTTGGCGCGGATGCGCAGCGCCTGGAAGGTGCGACGTGCGGGGTGCGCACGTCCCGGCCGCGCGCCGATCGCGCCCGCCACGATGCGCGCGAGTTCGTCGGTGGTCTCGATGGGCGCGCGGTGACGCGCGCGGACGATCGCGGCGGCGATGCGACGCGAGCCGCGCTCCTCCCCGAGTTCGAAGATGACGTCGGCGAGCTCCGTCTCCGGTAGGTCGTTCACGAGGTCCATCGCGGAGGTCGCATCCGGGCCCATGCGCATGTCGAGCGGCCCCGGCGCGCGGTAGCCGAACCCGCGCTCGGGTCGGTCGAGCTGCATCGAGGAGACGCCGAGGTCGAGGAGGACGCCGTCGACGGGCGCGTCCGCGGGGAACCGCGAGAAGCGCGCCCGCACGGCCACGAAGCGTTCGCCGAAGCGCGCGAGGCGGCGCGTGGCGAGATCGATCGCCTCGGGGTCCCGGTCCACCCCGACGACGCGGCCGACGCCGGCGTCGAGGAGGGCCTCGGCGTGGCCGCCGGCGCCGAGCGTGAGATCGAGGACCGAGCCGCGGTCGGCCAGGAAGGAGAGGACCTCGGCGACCATCACCGGCTCGTGCGGCGCGTCGCTCACGCGAGCACCCGCGTGACGAGGAGACCGATGCCGACGACGAGGAGCGTGGACGCGCCGGTGAACGCGAAGAGGAACAGGCTCTCGCGCACCTCGCGCAGGAGGTCGTTCATCGACCGTCCCCGGGCCGGAGGGTGCCGTCCTGATAGGCACCGGCGAAGGTGCGCTCGTAGCGCTCGTAGGCCTCGCGGTCCCAGACCTCCATCCGGTCCAGGACGCCGACGATCACGGCCTCCTTGTCGATCCCCGCCTCGGTGCGCAGGCGCTGAGGGATCAGCAGGCGTCCCTGGGCGTCGAGCTCGAGGGGTTCCGCCTTGCCGAAGAACATGCGGGCGTAGGCGCGCCCCGGCGCGTCGGAGAGGGGGAGGTCGCGGACCTCGCGGCTCCGGCGGTCCCACTCGGCCCTGGGGAAGGCGAAGAGGCAGCCGTCCTGGCCGAGCGTCAGGACCGCGCCGTCATCGAAGGCGGCGCGGAACCGAGCGGGCAGGCTGATGCGCCCCTTCGGGTCGAGCAGATAGCCGTGCGTGCCGAGCAGTGCGGCCACGCGTCCTCCCCTTCTCCTCCACTACGGCCCACATCCTCTCCACCAGCACTCCACCTGTCAAGGCCTCGCCGGCGGGAGACGGCGCGCGGCGGCCAGGGAGGTGGACCGGGGTCGGGCGGAGGGGCCCCTAGGAGGCCAGGAACGGTTCCCATTCGGGCTCGAGGCGCCCGAGCGAGAGCCGGACCCCGTCAGCCGGGGCGACCGGGCGGCGGGCGAGGCGCAGGCCGACGTCCTCGGCCCGGCGGTTCTCCTTGCGGGAGTTGCAGCGGCGGCAGGAGGCGACGACGTTGTCCCACGCGTGCCGGCCCCCCTTGGAGCGAGGGATCACGTGGTCGAGGTTCTCGGCGGGCGCCCCGCAGTACTGGCAGGCCCAGCCGTCTCGGGCGAAGACCGCCCGGCGCGTGAGCGGGGCGACGGCCCGATGCGGGATCCGGACGAAGGAGCGCAGGCGGACCACGGCGGGGGCCGACAACGTCACGCGCTCGGCGTGGAAGACCTGCCCGTTCGTGACGAGGACCTCGGCCTTGTCCTTGAGCACGAGGACCACGGCGCGCCGGGCCGACACCACCGCGAGCGGCTCGTGCGTCGCGTTGAGGACGAGTGCCCGTGCCATGACTCCGACGAAGTATAGGAGGGGGCTCCGGGCGGTCGCGCGGTGCGTCCCCGGTACCATGGGTCGACCACACCCGCGCCCGTCGCGGGACCCGCGGGAGGCGCGATGGCAGCGAGCAACGACTGGGAGGAACTGGCCCGCCGCGCGCGCGCGATCGAGGCCAACGTGGAGCGGGCGATCCAGGGCAAGGAGACCGAGGTCCGCCTCGCGCTCACCGCGCTGCTCGCCGAGGGGCACCTGCTCATCGAGGACGTCCCCGGCGTCGGCAAGACGATGCTCGGCAAGGCGCTCGCGCGCTCGATCGACTGCTCGTTCCGACGGATCCAGTTCACGCCGGACCTGCTGCCGACCGACGTCACCGGCGTGAACGTCTTCAACCAGGAACGCGGTGACTTCGAATTCCGACCCGGCGCGGTGTTCGCCAACATCGTGCTGGGCGACGAGATCAACCGCGCGAGCCCGAAGACGCAGTCGGCGCTCCTCGAGTGCATGGAGGAGGGTCAGGTCACCGTCGACACCGTCACGCACCAGCTGGGGTCGCCGTTCATGGTGATCGCGACGCAGAACCCCGTGGAACACGAGGGGACCTATCCCCTGCCCGAGTCGCAGCTCGATCGCTTCATGATGCGGCTCTCGCTCGGGTACCCGACGCCGGAGTCCGCCGGCGAGATCCTCGCGACCCACGGCGTCCGCTCCGCGCTCGATGATGTCGTCTCCGTCACCGATGCCGCGGGCGTCCGCGATCTGATCGCACAGGTGCGCACGGTGCATGTTGCCCCCGGCGTCGCGCGCTACATCGTGGACCTCGTCGGCGCGACGCGCACCCACCGCGACGTCTACCTCGGCGCGAGTCCGCGTGCGGCGCTCATGCTCCAGCGCGCGGCGCGCGCCTGGGCGGCGGTGCACGCGCGCGACTTCGTCTCCCCCGACGACGTGAAGGCGCTCGCCGTGCCGGTGCTCGCGCACCGTGTGATCCCGACGGCCGACGCCGTGATGCGCGCGCGGACCTCCGCCGACGTCGTCGCGGACCTCCTGCGGGAGGTCTCGGTCCCCGTCGCCGGCCCAGCGTGATCGCGACCCGTCGCGGCGTCGCGCTCGTCGCGACGGGCCTCGCACTCGCGACGATCGGCGTCCTCCTCGGTTCCCGTACCGCGCACGTCGTCGCGGCTGCGCTCGTCGCCCTGCCGGTCCTCGGCTGGATCGACGCGCGCCGCCGCACCCCACGCCTCGAGGTGCGGCGGCGGCTTTCGGAGGCGCGCGTCGCCCCGGGTCGCCGCGTCGAGGTCGAGATCGAGGTCGAGAACCGAGCCGCGCGCCCGCTCCCCTTCCTGCTCCTCGAGGACGAGGCGCCGGAGGCCCTCGGTGGACCGACGCGGCTGGTCGTGCCCGGCCTCGACGGCCGCGCGCGGCGCCGCGTCTCCTACGCGGTCACGCCGACCGCGCGCGGCCGCCATGCGATCGGACCCCTCCGCCTGGAGATCGCCGATCCGTTCGGGCTCGCGCAGCGCCGCCTGACCCTGGACCTTCGCGAGGAGATCGTCGTGACGCCGCCGGTGGAGGACCTGCTCGGGGACGACCCGACGCGCGGCGTGCGCGCAGGGCTCTCGTCGTTCGGTCGGCTCTCCCCGAGTGGCGGCGAGTTCTCCCTGATGCGCCCGTACGTCGAGGGCGACGACCTGCGACGCATTCACTGGCCGAGCGTCGCGCGGCGCGGGGAACTGATGATCCGTCAGGACGAGACCTCCAGCCGGTCCCGCGCCCTCCTCCTCCTGGACGCGCGCGCGTCCACCGCCGGCATGGCCGGCGGCGACGTCTTCGAGCATCTCGTCGGCATCGCGGCCTCGCTCGGCGTGATGCTCGTGCGCTCCGGGTTCGCCACGCGCTTCGCGACGGGCGTCCTCGCACCCCGCCCCGTCGTCGAGGAGGACCTCCTCGACGCGCTGGCCGGCGTCATCGCCGACGGGAGCGGCCTGGCGACGACGCTCGCGCGCCTGCGTGGACTCGCGACGGCAGACACCGCACTCTTCGTCGCCGCGGCCGCGACCGATGCCGCCGACACGACGGCCCTGATCCGCACCGGTTCCCTCTTCGGCCCCAAGCTCGCCGTCCTCGTGCCCCGCCCGGGCGAGGCCGGCGACGGCGCACTGCACGCCCTCGCCCGCGCGGGCTGGCGCGTGCTGATGGTCCCCCCGGGCACGACCCTGCGAGAGCGATGGAACGCGAACGTCGGACGAACCTCCTCGGCCTCGGCGCGCTGCCGCTGCTCGTCGCCGCGGCGACGATCGGCCTCGCGCGCGTCTTCGTCGCGGGATCCGCCCTGCCGACGCTGCTCGCCGGTGCGCTCGGCTCGCTCGCGATCGCGGCGCTGCTGCGTCGCCTCCCCGGCATCCTCGCGGCGCTCCTCGCGGAGATCGCCGTCGCGTGGCTCGTCGTCGCGCTCGTGGCGCGGGGAACGCTCGAGAACGGGTTCCCGACGCTCCGCAGCGGCCAGGCGCTCCTGCGGTCCCTCGCCGACGCGATCGCCAGCAGCGCGGCCGCGAGGAACGGGCGCGTCGCGGGCACCGGCGCGACCGTCGTGCGACCCGCGGCGATCGCGTCGGCGAGGGACCGCAGGAGCGCCTGGCCGCTGCGGAGCGTCGGGAACCCGTTCTCGAGCGTTCCGCCGCGGAGCGTCTCGCCGCGGTCACGACCGACGCCGAGTTCGCGACCGACGCCCTCGAAGGC
>JBJTHT010000088.1:0-3274 GCA_046094605.1 Actinomycetota bacterium
ACGTGGTTCCTCGCCCTGAACGTCGTCGCGACGAGGAGCGCGCCGACCGAGACGACCGCACCGGCGGGTCCGGCGACGAGGGCGAGCGGGGTGCCGGGCCCGCCCCCGCGCGCCTCCGGCCCCCCCGACCCCCCCCCGGCGGGGGGCGGCGCGGGGGCGCCGCGGCCGCGCGGGCCGCCCCCCCCACCCCGCTCGCCCTCGTCGACGGACCCGCCGGTGCGGTCGTCTCGGTCGGCGCGCTCCTCGTCGCGACGTGGTTCCTCGCCCTGAACGTCGTCGGCGGCCCGTGGCCGCAGGTCTCGCGCGAGATCCGCGGCTCGGCCGTCGTGCGCGCCCTCGACGACGCGCTCCCCGAGCCGCCCTCGCTCGTCGCCGAGGTGCGGCACTTCCTCGACCGCTACGGCTTCCCCGACGTCTTCACGGGCATCCCGCCCGCGCCGGCCGACCCCGTCCGCCCGCCCACCGACGCGGAGGTCCGCGACGCGTTCGAGACCGCGGTGGCCGCGACGGTGCGCGTCGTCGGTCCCGCGTGCGGACGCATCCAGGAGGGGACGGGCTTCGTCGTCGCCCCGGGCTACGTCATCACGAACGCGCACGTCGTCGCCGGCGTGCGCCAGCCGCGCATCGAGCACCGCGGCATGGAACCGCGCGAGGCCATCGTCGTGCGATTCGATCCCGATCTCGACCTCGCGCTGCTGCGGGTGTCGGGGGACCTCCCCGAGGCCCTCACGCTCGCACCCTCCACCGTGGACCGCGGCGCCGTCGGCGCCGCGGTCGGCTACCCCGGCGGCGGTCCGATCCGCTCGGTGGGCGCGGCCGTGCGCCGCGCCCTCGACGCCGTCGGGCGCGACATCTACGACCGCGGCGAGGTCGAGCGTTCCGTCTACGAACTCCAGACGGCCCTGCGGCCGGGGAACTCGGGCGGCCCCTTCGTGCTCACCTCGGGCCTCGTGGCCGGGGTCGTCTTCGCCGCCTCGAGCGCCGACGAGGGGATCGGGTACGCGATCTCCTCCACCGAGGTGCTCCCGTGGCTCGAGGTGACGCTCGGCCGCACGGTCGCCGTCTCGACGGCGACCTGCACGGACTGACCTACTCCTCCATCACGACGCGCACGTCGCCCTCGCGGGCGAGCACGGAGAACGACGTGATCTCACCCTCGCGGCGGAACACGAGCGAGAGGCGGGCGTCCGCCACGCGCAGGTCGCGGATCTCGACGGCGTTCAGCCACGTCGGCAGCGATGGCGCGTGCACGGTGAGGAGCCGCAGATCGGCGCGCGCGCTCAGCCCGAGCATCGCCTGCAGCAGGAGGAACGGCGATCCGGCGGCCCACGCCTGCGGGGAACACGCGACCGGGTAACGCACCGGCCGGTTCGGCGCACGCCGCGTGAAGCCGCAGAAGAGTTCCGGGAGGCGCAGCGTCTCGGCCTGCACCGCGGCGTCGAACAGCGCGGTCGCGACACGATTGGCCGCGCGCGCGAGGCCGTAACGCTTGAGCCCCGCGGCGATGAAGGCGTTGTCATGCGGCCAGACGGAGCCGTTGTGGTAGCTCATCGGGTTGTAGGCGACCGCGCCCTTCGACATCGTGCGGATGCCCCACCCCGAGAACATGTCCGGGGACAGGAGCCGGCGCGCGACGTGCTCGGCGCGCGCCGGCTCCACGATCTGGCAGTAGAGGCCGTGGGCGGGGTTCGACATCACCGTGCGGATCGGGCGCTTGTCCGCGTCGAGCGCGGCGGCGTAGTAGCCCTCGTCCTCGAGCCAGAACGCCTCGTCGTAGCGTCGGCGGAGCGCCGCGGCCTCGGCCCGCAGCCGCGCGGCGTCGTCGGGCCGCCCGAGGTCGGCGTACACGTCGGCGAAGCGGAGCTTCGCGAGGTGCACATAGCCCTGCACCTCCGAGAGCGCGATCGGCGGCTCCGCGAGGACGCCGTCGGCGTGGACCATCGCGTCGTGTGAGTCCTTCCATCCCTGGTTGCGGATCCCGCGCGGCGAACGGCAGACGTACTCGAGGAACCCGTCCCCGTCGACGTCGCCGTCGCCGTCGATCCACGCGAGGGCGCGTTCGACCGCCGGCAGCAGCGCGGCGGCGAAGGCGCGGTCCCCCGTCCAGCGGAAGTACTGCGCGGCCAGGAGCACGAAGAGCGGCGTCGCGTCCACCGACCCGTAGTAGGTGGTGTGGGGAACCGACCCCGCCGCCGCGAGTTCCCCGCGCCGGATCTCGTGCAGGATCTTGCCCGGTTCCTCGTCGCGCCAGTCGTCGCGGCGCGTCCCCTGGTGCGCCGCGAGCATCTCGAGCGTCGAACGCGCCGGCGCCGGCGTGAGCATCAGCACCTGGTGGGACGTGAGCAGGGCGTCGCGTCCGAACACGGCGACGTACCACGGGACCCCGGCGGCGAACGCCGCGTGGCCGTCCTCCCAGCGCGTCGAGAGCAGGCGCAGGTCGCGCAGGCTCCGGTCGAGGAGCCCGTTGAAGACCTCGTTGTCCGTCACGATGCGTGTCACGCCGCGCTCCCACTCCTCGTAGGACCGCCGCAGACCGTGGACCGCGACGTCGAAGTCGTGGGGCGGTTCCGCGACCTCCCCGACGACGGGTTCGACCGCCAGGCCGATCGCGCGCGTCTGGTAGGGCCCGAGCCGGAGCGCGAAGCCGACGTGCACGGAGGCGCCGTCGACGATCGCGCGATCGGGTTCCTCGTCGAAGACCACCCGCGTCGAGCGCAGCACCCCGTCGCGGCCGCGCCGCGCGAACGTCACGACGCGTCCGTCGATGCGCGGCGGCTCCGCCGCCGGTCGATCCTCCCGGAGCATCCCGCGCACCTCGAAGATGTCGGCGAAGTCGGCGGCGAGTTCGAACCCGACGTCGAGCCGCGCCGGCTGCGCGCGGTAGTTCTTGACGCGGACGCGCTCGAGGAGCCGCCGGTCCACGACGCGGGCGCGCCGCACGTTGAGGGTCTGCTGCGGCACCACGACCTCACCGTCCTCCACGAGGTCGGGGTTCGTGAGGTCGATCTGCGCGAGGTAGCCGCGCTCCGCCGTCGAGGACAGCAGGACCGGCGCGCGGCCGGAGAGCGTCATGTGGAACCGGGAGAGGTATCGCGTATCCCGCGCGTAGAAGCCGAGGCCGTAGTCGTCCTCGAGGTGCAGGTCTCCCTGCAGATCGGAGTAGAGGAACGCGTCGTCCTCCTTGACCGCGAGCGTGCGGCTCGCGAGGTCGGTGACGAGGACGGGCGGCGCGCCCTCGACGGGACGCGGCGGTGCGGGCGGGGTGGCGTCGGGG
>JBJTHT010000089.1:0-13723 GCA_046094605.1 Actinomycetota bacterium
CTGCCCCTCGATCTCCCCGCCGTCGGCGAGGACGACGCCCGCGACGCGCCCATCGCGCATCGAGAGGCGCACGCCCTCGGCGCCGGTGCGGATCTCGGCCCCGGCCGCGCGCGCCGACGCGGCGAGCGCCTCCGCGAGGGCACCGGGCCCGCCGATCACCT
Organism: Actinomycetota bacterium; assembly: GCA_046094605.1. Taxonomy (GTDB): domain Bacteria; phylum Actinomycetota; class UBA4738; order UBA4738; family HRBIN12; genus JBJTIF01. Next base: position 162 of record JBJTHT010000089.1, read on the forward strand.
GCGTGGCCTCGCCCGCGAGACCGTCGTCGCCCTCGCTCGCCGACGCGATCACCGGGCTCAAGCTCGGACGCGCCTTCCGCCGCCTCGGCGCGCGGGAGGGCCGCGAGGCCACACGCGTGCTCCCGATGGCGGTCGCCGACTTCCTGTCCGAGAGCCTCCGCGACCCGGCGCTGCGCGGTGCGCTCGCCGTGCGCGCGATCCGCCACACCGCGATGGGACCGTGGTCGGCGGGGACCGCCGCCGTGTTCCTCGCCGACGCGGCCGAGGGCGACGACGGGCTCGCCGGCGAGGCCACGCAGGTGATCGGCGGTCCCGGTGCCCTCGCGGAGGCGCTCGCCGCGTCGGCGCGCGCGGCCGGCGCCGAGATCCGCACCGGCGCCGAGGTCGTGCGCCTCTCGATGCGCGACGGGCGCGTCGCGGGCGTCGTCCTCGCCGACGGCGAGGAGATCGCGGCGAAGGCGGTCGCGAGCGCCGCGGACCCCAAGCGCACGCTCACGACGCTCGCCGATCCGGTGGAACTCGGTCCGCACCTGCGCTGGCGTGCGGCGACGATGCGCACGAACGGTGCGAGCGCGCGCGTGGACCTCGTGCTCTCGGGCCTGCCGCGGTTCCACGGGACGGGCGACACCGAGCGCATCGCGGGTCACATCGTCGTGGCCGGCACCGTCGACGACGTCGAGCGCTCGCACGACGCGACGAAGTTCGGCCAGATGGCCGAGGCGCCGACGCTCGACGCGGTGATCCCGACGCTCGCCGACCCGTCGCTCGCGCCCGCGGGCACCCACGTCCTCTCGGTGCTCGTGCAGGGCGCGCCGTACCGGTTCCGCGGCGACTGGGACGCGGACCGCGAACACCTCGCCGACCGCGTCGTCGCCCGCCTCGAGACGGTCGCACCGGGCATCGGCGGCCTCGTGCGCGCGCGTCGCACGCGCACGCCGCTCGATCTCGAGCGCGACATCGGACTCACCGGCGGCCACGTGCTGCACGGCGAACCGGGACTCGACCAGTGGTTCGCCTGGCGACCGCTGCTCGGCCACGCGCGCTACCGCCTCGGCCTCCCGGGCCTGTACCTGTGTGGCTCGGGAGCCCATCCCGGCGGCGGCGTGACCGGCGGCCCGGGCGAGAACGCGGCGCGGGAGATCGCGGCCGACCTGTGAGGGTCCCGCACCGCCGCGCCGCCCTAGGATGCGGCGCATGATCCCCCTCGATCCGTCCCCTGCGGAGATGCGCGCCCTCGGTGAGGCCGCGCTCGGCTACGCGATCGACTTCCTCGGGTCCCGTCCCGACGCGCTCGCGGCGGGGGAGGAGGGCGGCCTCGAGGCGGCGCGCCGCCACCGCGGCGCGCCGCCGGAGACGGGACGGTCCTTCGACGATCTTCTGGCCCTCGTCGACGAGGTGCAGCGCCACGCCAACGACAACGCCGGACCCGGGTTCATGGCCTACATCCCCGGGGGCGGCCTGTACGCCTCCTCCCTCGCCGACCTGCTCGCCCTCACGATCAACCGCTACGTCTCGCTCTGGAGCGAGAGCGCGGTCGGGGCGCAGATCGAGGACAACGTCGTTCGGTGGCTCTGCGGTCTCGTCGGCTTCGGCGACGCCGCGCGCGGCACGCTCACGACGGGCGGGTCCCTCGCGAACCTCGCCGCCGTGGTCACCGCGCGCCGCGCGCGCCTCGGCGAGTCCTTCCTCGACGGCACGATCTACGTGAGCGACCAGGCGCACCGCTCGGTGGAGAAGGCCGCGCGCATCGCCGGGATCCCGTCGGCGAACCTGCGGGTCGTGCCGACGGATGCGGCGCTCCGCATCGACGTGGATGCGCTCGCAGCGGCGATCGCGGCCGACCGGGCGGCGGGGCGCCGACCCTTCATGGTCTCGGCCTCCGCCGGCACGACGAACACCGGCGCGATCGACCCGCTCCCCGCGATCGCCGACGTCGCGACGCGCGAGGGGCTCTGGTTCCACGTGGACGCGGCGTACGGCGGCTTCTTCCTGCTCACGGAACGCGGCCGTGACGCCTTCGCGGGGATCGAGCGCGCCGATTCGGTCACGCTCGACCCGCACAAGGGCATGTTCCTGCCCTACGGCACGGGCGCGATCGTCGTGCGCGACGGGTCGCTCCTGCGCGACGCGCACCACGCGGGGGTCGCGGCGTACCTCCAGGACCTCGAGGGCGAGGGGGAACTCCCGAACTTCAGCGAGTACTCCTCGGAACTGTCCCGGGACTTCCGCGGCCTGCGCGTCTGGTTCCCGCTCTGGCTCCACGGCGTCGGAGCCTTCCGATCGGCCCTCGACGAGAAGCTCGACCTCGCACGCTGGTTCCACGGCGCGCTCGGCGAGGTGGCCGGGATCGAGCTGCCCTGGGAACCGGAACTCTCGATCGTCCCGTTCCGCCTGCGGGACCGCGACGACGACGCGAACCGCGCGTTCCTCGGCCGCATCAACGCGTCGCAGCGGGTGTTCCTCTCGAGCACGGTGCTCCAGGGCCGCTACACCCTGCGGGCGGCGATCCTCTCGCACCGCACCCACCGCGACCGCGTCGAGGAGTGCCTCGACATCGTGCGGCGCGCCGCGCGGGCGTGAGCGACGGCTCGTTCCTCGAGCGCCTCCGCCGTCACGCGATCGACACGACTCCGCTGCGGGCCTCCCGCGACTTCCGACGCCTCTTCGTCGGGCGCTCGGTGTCGCGCTTCGGCGACGAGATCGTCGCCGTCGTGGTCCCCTTCCAGGTCTACGAACTGACGCGCTCGACGCTCGCGGTCGGCCTGATCGGGCTCGTGGAGCTCGTCCCCGTCCTCGTCGCACCGATCGTGGGCGGCGCGTTCGCCGACGCCCTCGAGCGGCGTCGCCTCGCGATCTGGACGCACGCCCTCCTCGCGCTGCTGTCGCTCGCGATGGTCGCCAACGCGCTGCGCCCGGAACCGCTGCTCTGGCCGCTCTACGCGTTCGGCTTCGTCTCGGCGGGGCTCATCACCTTCGCGCGGCCGACGCTCGACACGTGGCCGGCGCGGCTCCTCGACCTCGAGCTGATGCCCTCGGCGGGCGCCCTCGACGCGGGCTTCGGGACCTTCGCCGGGACCGTGGGGCCCGTCGCGGCCGGCGTCCTGCTCGCGACGATCGCGCCCGCCGGGGCGTTCCTCTTCGACGCCGCGACGTTCCTCGTGGTGATCGCGGCGCTCGCGCGCATGGCGCCGTCGCCGCCGGCGGAGGGCCGTCCCGATCTCGGTCTGCGGGCGATCCGCGACGGGTTCCGGTTCCTGCGGGGTCGCCGGATCGTGCAGGCGGTGTTCCTCGCCGACCTCGCGGCGATGGTGTTCGGGTTCCCCGTCGCGCTCTTCCCGGCGATCGCCCGGGAACGCCTCGGCGGGGGACCCGAGGTGCTCGGGCTCCTGCACGGTGCGCTCGCGGCGGGGGCGTTCCTCGCGACGCTCGTCTCGGGCCGCGCCCGCCACGTGCGTCGCCAGGGGCGTGCGATCGTCGTCTCGATCGCGATCTGGGGCGCGGCGATCGCCGTCCTCGGGTCCGCGACGTGGACCCCGCTCGCCCTCGCGATGCTCGCGATCGCCGGCGCGGGCGACATGGTGAGTGGCATCTTCCGCACGGCGATCCTGCGCTCCGAGGTGGAGGACCGCCTGCGCGGTCGCCTCGACGGGATCGGGATGGCGGTGTGGGCCTCGGGGCCGGCGCTCGGGAACCTCGAGTCGGGCGCCGTCGCCGCGCTCGCGGGCGTGCCGTTCGCCGTCACCTCGGGCGGCCTGCTCGCGGTCGCCGGGGTCCTCGGCCTCGTCGCGTTCGCCCCGGCGTTCTGGCGCTACGACGCGCACGCGTCGGCGGGCTGAGGCCGCACGGTAGGCTCGCCCCCATGCCGGAACCCTGGCTCGAACCCGATCTCGTCGACCACGGGGACCGCGCTTCGCGCGCCGCGCTCGAGGCGCTCGGCAGCGCGACGTGGGAGGCGGCCCTCGACTGGCTCTACGGCGCGGCGCGCGAGCGGCCGATCTCGCCGCTGCCCTACGCCGAGGCGCGCCGCGCCTACTTCGGGCCGTCGAACGAGCCCGCGCCGGCACCGGAGGGGCCGTCCACCGCCGAGGCCGTGCTCGAGGAATTCACGGCGCGCATCGCGCCGGGCGTCTTCGCGTCGCAGCACCCGGGCGCGTACTCGTACTACACGCCGCCGCCGCTCCCGATGTCGATCGCGGGGGAGGTGCTCGCGCAGTGGACCCACCAGGGCGTGGACGTCTGGCACGCGGGACCGGTCGCGGCGTTCGTCGAGGAGGAGGTCACGTCCTGGCTGCGCACGCTCGTCGGCCATGGACCGGGCTCGTGGGCGATCCTCACGTCCGGCGGCGTGATGGCCAACATCATGGGGATGGCCGTGGCGCGCGACGTGCACCTCGCGCGGCGCCGCCCTCGAGGGCGTGCGCATCTACGCCTCCGATCAGGCGCACTTCTCGATCGCGCGGGCGCTCGACCTGCTCGGGTTCCCGACCGAGACGCTCCGCCTCGTCCCGGCCGACGACGCGTTCCGCCTGCGCGCGGACGCGGTCGCCGACGCCGTGGCGAGCGACCGCGCGGCGGGACTCCTTCCGCTCGCGATCGCCGCGGTCGCGGGGTCGACGAACACCGGGTCGGTGGACGACGTGCCGGCGCTCGCCGACCTCGCCGAACGCGAGGATCTCTGGCTCCATGTGGACGCCGCCTACGGCGGCGCGGCGCGGCTCTCGCCCCGGTCCGCGGACCGCGTCCCGGGGCTCGACCGCGCCGACTCCGTGACGATCGACCCGCACAAGTGGTTCTTCCAGGCTTACGACATCGGCGCGCTCGTGGTGCGCCACCGCGAGGACCTGCTCACGACGTTCCACCGCGCGCCGGAGTACTACCGGCACCCCTCACCCGAGGAGGAACCCCTCCACTGGTACCAGTACGCGATGGAGGGGACGCGGCGGTTCCGCGCGCTCAAGCTCTGGATGTCGTGGAAGCATCTCGGCACGCGCGGGCTCGCCGCGCTCGTGGAGCGCAACATGGACCTCACCGACCACATCGTCGGTCGGTGCCGCGAGCTGGGATTCGAGGTCGCGCCCGCGGACCCCGAACTCTCCGTCGTCTGCTTCCGCTGGGTACCCGCGGGCGCGACACCCGAGGAGACGGACGCCCTCCAGGACCGGCTGCAGCGCGCGCTCGAGGTGTCGGGTGCGGGCTGGGTGTCGACCACGACGCTGCGCGGCCGGCGCTACCTGCGCGCCGGGATCGTGAACTACCTCTCGACGCCCGCGGACGCCGACCGGGTGCTCGAGACGATCCTCGCCGCGGCGCGTCAGGCGTAACGGCCGCAGGCCGGACAGGTCGCCCAGCACCCGTCCTCGTCGACGAGGAACGTCGCGCGCGTCCCGCAGTGGACGCAGGTCCGGTCGTCGGGGCGCCGCATCGCCGCCACCGGCCGACGCCGACGCGCCCGCGAGGAGCGGTGGGGGAGCCCCTGCATGCGCCGTTCGATCGTCGCCATGGACGGGGGATACCCGCGCGACCCGGCGCGTACCGCGGCGTCGTCGCGAAAGAGTGACAGGAACCGTCCGTTTCGGGAACGCCGTGGCGCGGGAACGCTCCTGGGGACATGTCGATCCGGGTCAAGCGCGTGGACGAGCCGCCGGAGGCCGAGGACGGCGCGCGCGTGCTCGTCGACGACGTCTGGCCCGACGGTCTCTCGCAGGGACGGGCACCGATCGACCGGTGGGCACGGGCCGTCGCGCCCAGCCCCGACCTGCGGTGCTGGCTGGCCGCCGCGCCCGCACGGTTCGAGGACTTCGCGGAACGCTACCGGCGCGAGCTCCGGGGCGATCGGGCGGCGCCCGTCCTGCGGGACCTGCGGCGCCTCGCCCGGACCCGGACCCTCACGCTCGTGACCGCCTGGACCGAACCCGACCGGTCGCCGGCCGCCGTCCTGGCCCGCCTGCTCCGCTCGAAGAGATAGCGGCAACGCTATACAAGTCATAGCGGTTGTGCTATACCTTCCCCGGTGGACGGCTCGGAACTGGTCCGCGAGGCCAGGAAGCGGGCCGGCCTCACCCAGGCGGAACTCGCCGCGCGGGTCGGGACGACCCAATCGGCGATCGCACGGCTCGAGCGTGGCACTTCCCTGACGCTCGACCGGGTGGTCCGTCTCGTGCAGGCCTGCGGGTTCGACCTCCAGGTCCGCATCGATGACGCCTGGGCGGGGCCGGCCGCGGACCTCCCCCGCGAGGTGCGCGTGCTGCGCACGCTGGAGACGGCGGTGGCGGAACTGCGCGCGCTCGTGGACGAGCGCTAGGTGAGGTTGCGGTAGCGCCGGACGGCGAGGAACCCGAAGAGGGCGATGAGCCCCCCGAGCCACAGCAGCGACTTCACCGTGAGTTCGGTGAGCGTCGTGACCGTGCCGAAGCGCGTGAGGTACGTGAGGTAGCCCTCGCCGAGCACGAGGGTCCGGACCGTGTCGGCCCACGCCGTGATCGGGTTGTTGCGCGCGACCCACTCGAGGAACGCGGGCATGCCCTGCGGCGGCACGAAGATCGACGAGATGAAGGTGAGCGGGAAGATCCAGATGAAGCTCGCCGCCTGCACCGACTCGATCGATTGGACCGCGAGGGCGATCGTCGAGGAGACCCACGAGAAGGCGAAGCCCACGAGCAGGTTGAACCCGAACACCGCCAGCGCGGCGAGGATGCCGTTCTCGAAGCGGAACCCGACGAGGTAGCCGATCGCGATCATGAGCGAGACGACCACGATGTTGCGCACGGAGTCGGCGAGCGTGCGCCCGAGGAGCACCGCGGAGCGCGCCATCGGGAGCGACCGGAACCGGTCGATGATCCCCGAGGCGAGGTCCTCGGCGAGGCCGATGCCCGTACCGATCGACCCGAAGATCGCCGTCTGCACGAAGATGCCCGGCAGCAGGAAATTCACGTAGTTCACGCCCTCGGGCAGGCCCTGGATCGCGCCGCCGAAGACGAATCGGAACAGCAGCACGAACATGAGCGGCTGCACGACCGAGAAGACCAGCAGCGCCGGCGTGCGCACGAGGCGCATCACGTTGCGCCACGCCGCCACGCGGGCGTCGGCGATCGTCCATCCGATCTGGCTCATCGACCCCTCCTCCCGCCGCGGCGACCGGCCGGCTGCGGCTGCCGGTCCTCGTCTTCGGCCGTGGTGCGGCCGGTGAGCGTGAGGAACACGTCGTCGAGCGTCGGACGGTGCAGCGCCAGTTCCTCGAGGTGGATGCCCGCGCCGTCCAGGCGACGCACCGCCTCGACGATCGCCTTCGATCCCTCGTTGCCGACCGGGACGCGGACCTTCGCCCCGTCCACGGTCGGTTCGCCGGTCCCGAGGCCGCGCAGCAGTCCGGCGGTCTCGGTCGTCCGAGCGCGGTCGGTCGGCTCGAGTTCCAGGAGCTCCCCGCCGATCTGGTCCTTCAGTTCGTCGGGCGTCCCCGAGGCGATGACCTTCCCCAGGTCCACCACCGCGATGCGCTCGGCGAGCAGGTCGGCCTCCTCGAGGTACTGCGTCGTGAGCAGGAGCGTGATGCCGTCGGCGCGCAGTTCCCGGATCATGTCCCAGAGCGCGACGCGGCTGCGCGGGTCGAGGCCCGTCGTCGGTTCGTCGAGGAAGAGCACGCGCGGGCGACCCACGAGCGAGGCGCCGAGGTCGAGGCGACGCCGCATGCCGCCCGAGTAGGTGCGCGCCACGCGGTCGCGGGCGTCGCCGAGACCGAGGCGTTCGATGACCTCGGCGGCGCGACGCTTCGCCTCCGCGCGACCCAGGTGGTAGAGCCGACCGACCATCTCGAGGTTCTCGAGGCCGGTCAGGTTCCCGTCGATCGCCGCGGACTGGCCGGCGAGGCCGATCTGCGTGCGGAGTTTCTCGGCGTCCCGGACGACGTCCAGGCCGACGACGCGCGCCACGCCGGCGTCGGGACGCAGGAGCGTCGTGAGGATGCGCACCGCCGTGGTCTTCCCGGCACCGTTCGGGCCGAGGAGCCCGAAGATGCTCCCCTCGGCGATCTGGAAGTCGACGCCGACGAGGGCGTGCACGTTCCCGAAGGACTTCTTCAGGCCCTCGACGCGGATGGCGGGCTCGGACACGCGCGGAGTCTACGGGAGGGGTCGGGAGAGCGACCCGTCAGCCGACCATCTCGGCGGCCATCTGCCCGAAGACCGCTGTGTGGAGGTCGACGTCGTCCTGTGTGGTCGCGGGGCACATCAACGCCATGTTGTGGAACGGGGTGAGCAGGATGCCCCGGTTGAGCGCGTAGAGATGGGCGAAGCGGGAGAGGACGTGGTCGTCGGCCCCGGCCGCCTGGCCGCCGTTGCGGGGGGCGTGCGGCGTGAACCAGTACTCGGCGCGGCACCCGAGGCGCTGGACCGTCCAGGGGAGATCGTGGCGTTCGATCGCGTCGCTCACTCCCTCGGCCCAGCGACCGCCGAGGTCGATCATCCGGGCGAACGCCTCGTCGGTGAGGACCTCGCGGAGCGTCGTGCGCATCGCGGCGAGGGAGAGCGGGTTCGCGGCGAGCGTGCCGCCCACGCCGCCGACGTCGGTCTGGGGCAGGCTCTCGAGGAACGCCTGGGCCCGCGCGGCGACGTCGGCGCTCATGCCGTAGGTCGCGGCGGGGATCCCGGAGGCGAGGGGCTTGCCGATCGTGAGCAGGTCCGGTTCGAGCCCCCACGCGCGTGTCGCGCCGCCCGGACCGGCGCAGATCGTGTGGGTCTCGTCGATGATGAGGAGGGTCCCGTACTTCCGCGTGAGGGCGCGCAGTCCGTCGTGGAACCCGGGATCGGGCAGCACGATGCCGATGTTCGTGAGCGCCGGCTCCGTGAGGACGCACGCGACGTCGCCGTGGGCGAGTTCCCGCTCGAGCGCCTCGAGGTCGTTGAACTCCACCGCACGCGTCGTGATGGACGGATCGACGGGCGGACCGATCGCGCCGTGGCGCGGGATCACGCGGCCGTCCTCGAGGACCACGATCGTCTCGTCAACCGACCCGTGGTAGCACCACGAGAACACGAGGATCTTCGGTCGGCCGGTGATGGCCCGCGCGGTGCGCAGCGCGAAGCGGTTCGCGTCGGTCGCGGTGAGGGCGAACTGCCAGATCGGCAGGCCGAAGCGTCGCGTGAGTTCCTCCCCGACCGCGACGGCGTCCTCACCGGGGAGCATCGTCGTGATGCCCTTCGGTGCGCGGTCGGCGAGGGCGCGCAGGACGGGTTCGGGCGCGTGGCCGGTCATCGCGCCCGTGTCGCCGAGGCAGAGGTCCACGTAGGTGTTGCCGTCCACGTCCGTGAAGCGCGCACCCCGCGCCTCGTCCACGAACACCGGATATGCGCCGGGCCACTCCGTCATCCAGGGCATCGGGACGCCCGCGAGGAGCGAGCGCTTGGCACGCTCGTGGAGCTCGCGCGACCGTGGGTGGGCGTCGAGGAACGCCTGCTCCTCGCGCGCCTGGAGCGCGGCGATGCGTGTGGGGTCGAGGCGGCGCGGCACGGTCGAAGCCTCGCGCCCGCGGGGGAACCCTGTCAACCGCGGTAGCGTGGGCCCATGGCCCGGATCACCCGCGACAACGTCCGGCACGTCGGGTCGTTCCTGCGCCAGGGACGCAACCCCGCGGCGACCGTCTACGACAGCATCGGTCCCTCCTTCCCCTACGCCCTCGACGAGGGGTGGCTGAACCTCGGCCTGTGGACGGGGGACGGGAGCGACCCGACCGAGGGACCCGCCGCGGTGCGCCGGCTCGTGACCGAGATCGCGTCCGATCTGCCGCGGGGCGGCGACGTCCTCGACGTGGGCAACGGCCTCGGGGCGCAGGATCCGCTGATCCGCGACGCCGCGCCCCCGCGACGCCTCGTCGCCGTGAACATCACGCGCTCGCAGCTCGTCCACGGTCGCGCGCGGCTCGCCGAGGCCGGCGCGGCGCCGGTGAACGCCGACGCGACGCGCCTGCCCTTCGCCGCCGGGTCCTTCGACGGCGTCATCAGCGTCGAGGCCGCGTTCCACTTCCCGTCGCGCGCGGCGTTCTTCGCCGAGGCGTTCCGGGTGCTGCGGCCGGGCGGCGTCCTCACGATGTCGGACATCCCGACGCCGCGTCGTCCCCGCACGCCGCGGGAACTCGTCGCGGGCGTCTCGCAGCTGCGCCTGTGGGGACTGCGACCGTCGTCCTCGGCGACGACGGGGCGCATCGTGGACCAGATCGAGGCCGCCGGGTTCCGCGACGTGCGGGTGCGTCTCGTGGGCGAGCGGGTCATCGCGCCGGCGCTGCGCAGCGTGCGCGCGCGGCTCGCCGCCGGCGAGCCGCGCGCGCCCTGGACGATCCGCCTCGGCGCACGCGTGATGCTCCGCGAGATCGAGGTGCTCTGGCAGCGCGGGCTGCTCGAGTACGCCCTGATCGCCGCGCGGCGGCCCTGAGGTTCCCGTCGGGCGGCCCGCCCCGGCTAGCATGGGGCGTCCTGGCGAGGGGGAGCCGATGCTGCTCGAGGGGAAGAGACTGCTCATCACCGGCGTGCTGACGCGCGAGAGCATCGCCTACCACGTCGCCCGCGTCGCCCAGGAACAGGGTGCCGAGGTCGTCATCACCGGGTTCGGCCGCGGTCTGAGCCTGACCGAGAAGATCGCCCAGCGCCTCCCGACGCCGCCCGTCGTCCTCGAGATGGACGTGAACGAACCCGACCACGTGGCGCGCATCGTCGAGGACCTGCGAGGTCGGTGGGGGTCCATCGACGGCTTCCTGCACGCGATCGCCTTCGCCCCGCAGGACGCCCTGGGTGGGAACTTCCTCCACACGCCGTGGGAGAGCGTCGCGACGGCGATGCGCACGAGCGCGTTCTCGCTCAAGGTGCTGGCGGAGGCGTGTCTCCCGCTGATGCGCGAGCGGGGCGGTTCGATCGTGTCCCTCGACTTCGATGCACGGTTCGCGTGGCCGATCTACGACTGGATGGGCGTGGCGAAGGCCGGCCTCGAGGCCGTGACGCGCTACCTCGCGCGTGATCTCGGGGACCACGGGATCCGCGTGAACACCGTCTCGGCCGGACCGCTGCGCACGGTGGCGGGCAAGGGCATCCCGGGATTCGAGGCGCTCGCCGACGGCTGGGACCAGCGCGCGCCGCTCAGGTGGGACATGACCGATCCGACGCCGGTGGCCAACGCCGTCGCGTTCCTGCTCTCGGACCTCGCGAGCGGGATCTCCGGGGAACTGCTGCACGTGGATGGCGGGTACCACGCGATGGGCACCGCGATCCGCCCCCCGTCGACCCCCTAGGGGCGCGGGAGGTCGAGCACCGCCGTCACGCCGCCGCCGGGCGTCGGCACCAGCGAGAGCGTCCCGCCCTCCGCGGCCGCGAGCGCGCGGGCGATCGGCAGACCGAGGCCCGCACCACCGGTCTCGCGGGCCCGGCTGGGGTCGAGTCGGACGAACCGATCGAAGACCCGCTCCAGTTCCTCCGCCGAGAGGCTCTCGCCGCGGTCCACGACGCGCACGACCGTGCGTCCGTCCTCGACCGACCAGGTCGCGTCTGCCTTCCCCCTCGCGTGCCGCGCGACGTTCTCGAAGAGCACGTCGAGGATCGATTCCGTGACGACCGGGTCGCCGAGCGCCTCGATCTCGGGACCCGCGCAGGCGATCTCCGTGCCGAGCGCTGCGCGGCTGCGGGCGGCGGCGGCGCGCACGATCTCGCCGATGTCGAAGGCGCGTCGGTCGATCGCGAGCTCGCGTCGTTCCGCTCGTGCGAGGAGCAGCAGCCGGTTCGTGAGCGCGGTCATGTAGTCGACCTCCTCGAGGACCTGTCGGCCGAGGTCGGGCTTCTCGCGCGCGAGCACCTCGACGCCCGCCCGGATGAAGGTGAGGGGCGTGCGAAGCTCGTGCGACGCGTCGGCGGCGAATGCCGCCTGCGCCTCGTAGGAACTCATGATCGGGCGCATCGCGCGGCCGGCCGCCCACCAGCCGAACGCCGCACAGAGCAGGACGGCGAGGCCGGCACCGGTCTGCAGGACGGTCCGCACCTCGTCGAGCACCGAGTCGACGCGCTCCATCGACCGCGCGACGACCACGGAGGCCTCGCCGCCATCGGGCGCCTGCGCGGGGAGCGTCACGATGCGCGTGTGCTCGCCACCGTCACCGCTCACGTCCGTGACCTCGCCGATGTGCGGCTGCAGCCACGCCGGGGGTCGATCCGCCGCCGCCAGGAGCCTCCCGTCGGCGCCGAAGACGGCGACGCGCAGCGGGTACCGGTAGGCGCCGAGCGACGGCTCCAGTTTGTCGTAGCCATCCCGACCGATGCGCAGGGTGATGACCGCCGCCACCGAGCGAAGCTCGCTCGTCGCATCCTGGTTCAGGCGCGTCTCGAGCAGGATGAAGCCGACGATCCGCAGGATGATGAGGACCGCGAGCAGCGCCACCGCGTTGACGACCGCGAGCCGGAACCGCGCCCCGCGGAACATCAGCGACCGAGCGAGTAGCCGATCCCCCGCACGGTGTGGATCAGGTCGCCCGCGGGCCCGAGCTTGCGACGGAGGTAGTGGACGTAGAGGTCCACGACCTTCGTCTCGGCATCGGGCTCGAAGTTCCACACGCGTTCCTTGAGGGTGGCGCGCGACACGACCTTCCCCGCGTCCTCGAGCAGGACCTGCAGCAGCGCGAACTCCTTGGTCGTGAATTCGACCTGCTCGCCCGCCACGGTGACCCGGTGGGCCTCGATGTCCAGTTCGATCGGTCCGTAGCCGAGGTGCTGATCGAGCGACGAGCGACGGGCGACCGCGTCGATGCGCGCGAGGAGTTCCTCGAACGCGAAGGGCTTGACGAGGTAGTCGTCCGCGCCGGCGCGCAGGCCGTCGACCCGGTCGGGGACCGCGTCCTTCGCGGTGAGGACCACGACCGGCATCGTGCTGCCCTTCGCACGCAGGTCGCGGATCACCGAGAGGCCGTCGCGACCGGGCAGCATCACGTCCATCAGGGCGAGATCGAAGCGACCCGTCGCGGCGAGCTCGTAGCCCCGTTCCCCGTCGGCGGCCGTCTCCACCTCGTGGCCGAGGTCGCGCAGGCGCGCGGCGACGAGTTCCGCCAGCCGGCGGTCGTCCTCCACGATCAGCATCCTGATCCCGGGCACCCGTCCTCCTCCGAGGGTGAACGGGCACATGGTGGCACGGTTGGGGTCCTGCGTCCCGTCGGCCGCCGCGAGGGGTCCCCGTATCCTTCCGGCGTGGAGACCCGGCGCCTCACCTCCTTCAGCCACGGGGCGGGTTGCGGCTGCAAGCTCGGGCCGGCCCAGCTCCGCGGCGTTCTGGCCGGTCTCGACCTCCCGGTGGTGCCCCCGGGCGTCCTCGTCGGAGCCGACACCGGCGACGACGCCGCCGTCGTGCGGCTGCCCGACGGTCGCCTCCTCGTCGCGACGCTCGACTTCTTCACGCCGATCGTGGACGACGCCTACGACTGGGGCCGCATCGCCGCGACGAACGCCCTCTCCGACGTCTACGCGATGGGCGGGGTGCCGCTGCTCGCGCTGAACGTCGTGAACTGGCCCGCCGACGATCTCCCGCTCGACCTCCTCGGACGGGTC
>JBJTHT010000090.1:0-4089 GCA_046094605.1 Actinomycetota bacterium
CGACGAGCGCGGCCGCATCGAGGCGCTGCTCACCGACCTCGCCGGCCGCGGTGTCCCGCTCGTCGTCACGACGGGTGGGACGGGGTTCGGCCCGCGCGACGTGACGCCCGAGGCGACGCGCGCCGTCCTGGACCGCGAGGCCCCGGGCATCGCGGAACTCCTGCGGGCGACGGGCCGCGAGCGCACCGCGATGGCGAGCCTCTCGCGCGGTGTCGCAGGGGTCCGCGGTTCCACGCTCGTGGTGAACCTGCCCGGGAGCCCGAGCGGCGTCCGCGAGGGACTCGAGGTGCTCCTCCCGATCGTCGGCCACGCGCTCGACCTGCTGGCCGGCGACACGGGGCCGCATCCGACAGGGCACGGCGCGTGACGCGCGTCCACACGCGCAAGAACCGGCGCGCCTGGGACGACGACGCCGCGGCCTACCAGCGACGCCACGCCCGCCAGCTCAACCGCTTCGACGAACCGCGCTGGGGTGTGTGGGGGATCCCCGAATCGCGCGTGGGCGCGGTCGGCGACGTCGCCGGTCTGGATGTGCTCGAGGACGGGTGCGGCGCGGCGCAGTGGTCGATCGCGCTCGCGCGGCGCGGCGCGCGCGTCGTGGGGCTCGATCTGTCGATCGAGCAGCTGCGTCACGGTGCCGCGCTCGCGCGCCGCGCCGGCGCCGACGTGCCGCTCGCGAACGCGGACGGAGAACGGCTCCCGTTCCGCGACGGGTCCTTCGACCTCGTGCTCTGCGACCACGGCGCGCTCTCCTTCGGCGACCCGGTGGCGACCGTGCCCGAGGCGTCGCGGGTCCTCCGACCGGGCGGCCGTCTCGTGTTCAACCACTCCTCGGCGCTGCACTTCCTGTGCTGGGACGACCGACGCGACCGCGTGGGGGAGCGCCTGACGCGCGACTACTTCGGGATGCGGAGCTGGAACCAGGACACCGTGGACTTCATGCTCCCGTACGGCGAGTGGATCCGGTTGTTCCGGCGCAACGGTTTCGAGGTCGAGGATCTCATCGAACTGCGCCCCGGACCGCGTGCCCGCACCACCTACGGGTTCTACGTCCCGCTCGCGTGGGCACGGCGTTTCCCCGCGGAGAGCCTCTGGGTCGTGCGGCGACGTTGAGAACCTGTCGCGCTGCGCCGTGAGCCCATCCGTGGATGGGATACTCGGTCGGTGCGAGACCCCTCCCTGATCCGGTCGCCTCGTTCGCGTGCGGTCTACCGCCGTCGCCGGCTCTTCGTCGCGCTCGTCGCGATCACGCTCCTCGGGGGCGTGTGGCTCGTGTGGCCCGGCGGCGGTGGCGATGGCGGGGGTCGTCCCGTCCTGCCGTCGGCATCGGGGTCGCCGACCGTGCTCCCGAGCGGCGAGTCGCCGATCGAGCACGTGGTCTTCATCGTCAAGGAGAACCGGTCCTTCAACCACTACTTCGGGACCTACCCGGGCGCGACGGGGGCGACCGAGGGCGGCACGATCACGTGCACCGAGGATGGCTGCGAACCGGGTCCCGTCGTCCCGCTGACGCGGTCCCCCGACATCCAGCCGCACGACCTGACCCACTGCTTCCGCTGCGGGCTCGTCGCCATCAACGACGGCCAGATGAACGGCTTCAACCAGATGAACGGCGTCATCCCGACGAGCGAGGAGAAGGCGCCGCTCTACGGCCACGACATGACCGGCTACAGCTACTTCGACCGCTCGGGGCTCCCGAACTACTGGGCCTACGCCGATCGGTTCGTCCTCGCCGACCACTTCTTCACGCCGATGTACGGACCGACGCTCCCCGAACACCTCTACGCCGTCGCCGCCCAGTCGAACCTCATCGTGGACAACAAGTCGACCGTGGACACCCCGGGGAGCTACTGCGGGGACGACACGGAGTACGCGACCCGGTTCGATCCCGACGAGATCCGGGGCGAGGAAGAGCGCATCCTCAAGCTCGAGCGTGAGATCAACGCGAACGGGTCGAACTCCTGGGACATCGGTGACTACTGGGGCAAGGTCCGTCTCTGCTTCGACATCCCGGTCCTGCCCGACCAACTCGAGGCCGCCGGCATCTCGTGGGGCTACTACGCGGCGGAGAACGCCTGGATGAACGCGCTCCAGATGATCCGCCACGTGTACGAGGGGCCGATGTGGGAGAAGGTGCACGACCCGTCGACGTTCGTCGGCGACGTGGAGGCCGGGCAGATGCCGCAGGTC
Source organism: Actinomycetota bacterium (assembly GCA_046094605.1). Taxonomy (GTDB): domain Bacteria; phylum Actinomycetota; class UBA4738; order UBA4738; family HRBIN12; genus JBJTIF01. The sequence continues at coordinate 2,191 of JBJTHT010000090.1, forward strand.
TCCTGGATCATCCCGCCCGAGTCCTACAACGAGCATCCGGGCGGCGGGAAGAGCGCGTGCGCGGGTGAGAACTGGACCGTCCACCAGATCAACACGATCATGGAGAGCCCCTACTGGGCGTCGACCGCGATCGTCGTCGTGTGGGACGACTTCGGCGGGTTCTACGACCCCGTCCCGCCGCCGCAGGCCGACATCATGGGCCTCGGTCCGCGGACGCCGGCCCTCATCATCTCGCCCTACACGAAGGCGGGGTCGAACCCCGACGGCGGATCGATCGACGGCACCGTCTACGAGTTCTCCTCGGTCCTCGCCTTCATCGAGCAGAACTTCGGGCTCGAGCCGATGACCGAGCGTGACGCGAACGCGAACCCGCTCCTCGGCGCGTTCGACTTCGAGAGCCCGAACTTCGACCCGCTGATCCTCGATCTGCGGCAGGACTGCCCGTACGGGACGACGCTCGCGCAGTTCCGTCCCTCCTGGCCGTACCTGCGGTCGATCGGGAGCCCGAACGACTGAGCCCATGGGCGGCCTGAACCGGCGGGACGCCGCGCTCGTGGCCGCGATCGGCGTGGCCCTCCTCGCTGCGATCGCGCTGCGCGACGGGCGCTCCGCCGCATCGCGGGAGGTCGATCCCGCGCTCGCGCGCATCGAGCACGTCGTGTTCCTGATCAAGGAGAACCGCACGTTCAACTCGTACTTCGCGACCTATCCCGGCGCGACCGGGTCCACCGTCGGCGGCACGATCTCGTGCGACGGCACGACGTGCGTGGCGGGGCCCGACGTGGCGCTTCGAACGGCGGAGGACGTCCAGAAGGACATCGCGCACTGCTTCCACTGCGGTCTCGTCGCGATCAACGGTGGCGCGATGAACGGGTTCAACCGCATGACGGGTCTCGCCCCGGGTCGCTCGACGATCGACGGTTCGGACCTCGCCGGGTACGTCCACTTCGACCGGTCGTCGCTGCCGAACTACTGGGCCTACGCCCACCGGTTCGTGCTCGCCGACCGGTTCTTCACCTCGATGTACGGGCCGACCGTCCCGGAGCACCTGTACGCGATCGCCGCGGACGCCGACGGCCTCGTCGACCTCGCCAACGGGGACGACGATCAGCGGTTCTACTGCGACGATCCGACCGACCGAGGGTCCTCGTTCCGACGGCTCCTCGCGAGCGACGTCGCGACGATCATGGACCTCGAGCGACGCGTCACGGAGAGTCCGGCGATCTTCGCGCGGCTGCGGGAGTACTGGTACACGCGGCCGTACTGCATCGACATCCCGACGGTGATCGACGCCCTGCTGGAGCGCGACATCCCCTGGCGCTACTACGCGAACGTCGACCAGGCGCAGAACGTGCTCCAGCTCGTCCGTCACCTGCGGGAGGGCGAAGCCTGGAACCACCTCGCCCCGCCCGAGACGTTCGTCCGGGACGTCCGCGCCGGCGATCTCCCCGCGGTCTCGTGGCTGATCCCACCCTGGTACTACAACGAGCACCCCTGGGAGTTCAGCGACGGCAGCGGGAACAGTGCCTGCGCGGGGGAGAACTGGACCGTGCACCAGATCAACGCGATCATGGCGAGCCCGATGTGGCGGAACACCGCCATCTTCATCACCTGGGATGACTACGGCGGCTTCTACGACCACGTCCCGCCGCCGCAGGTGGACGTCTTCGGACTCCCGACGCTCACCGCCCGCGACGCGGCCGCGAGCCCGCTGTGGCGCTACACCGCGATCTTCGTCTCCTGGGACGACTACGGCGGCTTCTACGACCCCGTCCCGCCGCCGCAGGTGGACGGGTTCGGCTTCGGCATCCGGGTGCCGCTCATCGTGCTCTCCCCTTACGCGCGGAGCGGCGTCGTCTCGAACGAGCTGGGCGAGTTCTCGAGCGTGCTGCGGTTCAT
>JBJTHT010000091.1:0-8874 GCA_046094605.1 Actinomycetota bacterium
GTCGTCGTCGTACTCGCGGTTCGGGACGTCGGCGAGCGACGAGATGCCGTTCGCCCGGCCGATCTCGAAGTCCACGGCCAGCGGCTCGTCGGAACCGGTGCCCGCGCCGCCGCGGGTGAGCGCGAAGACCGCCCCGGCGAGGACCGCGACGGCCACGCCGATGCCGATGGCGACGACCGGTCGCGACGTCGAGCGGTGCCGGCCCTCATCCCCCACGGTCCGCCGAGGCTAGCGGAGGTGTCCGGGGCCGCCAACCGCGCGTCGTCGGGGCGCGGTAGGTTCGCCCGATGGCGATGTCCGAGGACGCCCGTCGCCGACCCCTCGCGGCGTTCCTGCGCACCGAGGCGGGCTCGGCCTCCCTCCTGCTCGCCGCCGCCGTGCTCGCGCTGCTCTGGGCGAACCTCGGCGCCGCCGGCGCGTACGCGGAGACCTGGACGCAGAAGTGGACGCTGCGCGCCGGCGGCGCCGCGTTCACGTGGTACCCGCGCGCCGTCGTGAACGACGGCCTCATGACGCTCTTCTTCCTGGTGGTCGGTCTCGAGATCCGCCGCGAGCTCACGCGAGGCGACCTGCGCGACCGCCGGTCCGCGGCGGTCCCGGTCATCGCCGCGCTCGGCGGGATGGTCGTCCCTGCCCTGCTCTACCTCGCGTTCAACGGCGGCACCGACGCCGCGCAGGGCTGGGGCATCCCGGTCGCGACCGACATCGCGTTCGCGCTCGGCGTCCTCGCGATCGCGGCGCCGCGAGCCCCCCAGGGGTTGCGCTCGTTCCTGCTCACCCTCGCGATCGCCGACGACGTCGGCGCGATCGTCGTGATCGCCGTCGTCTACTCCGCGGGCATCGACCTCGGGGCGGTCGCGATCGGCCTCACGATGTGGATCTCGACGCTCGCCTCGGGGGTCCACGCGACGATCGCCGGGGTCGCGTTCGCGTTCCTCGTCCCGTCGGTGGAGGCGTCCGACGGGACGACGACGCTCGAGCGGTTCGAAGGGGCGCTGCACCCGTGGACGTCACGCCTGGTCGTCCCGGTCTTCGCGCTCGCGAACGCGGGGGTGCGCGTCGTCGACGCCGACCTCGGCGGCATCGTGCTCGACCCGGTGGTGCTCGGCATCGTCGCGGGTCTCGTCGTGGGGAAGTTCCTCGGCATCACCGCGGCGACGAGGATCGCGCTACGGACCCGCATCGGAACCCTGCCGCCGGGGGTGCGCGTCGGCGACGTGCCGGCGGTCGCCGCGGTGGCGGGGATCGGGTTCACGGTCTCCCTGTTCATCGCCGAGCTCGCCTTCCCGACGGAGGCCGGTGCGGATGCGGCCCGGATCGGGATCCTCCTCGCATCGCTGCTCGCCGGCCTCCTGGGCGCGACCCTCCTGCGGCGACTCCCCGGACGCTCCTGAGGGCGCGGCTCGGGGCGACTCCCTATACTTCGGCCGTCCGGCCCGGCCGGGCATCCCACCGATTCCGCCGCATCCATCCCGGGAGGTTCGATGAGTCTGCTGGCCGCGGCCGAAGGCACGATCAACGTCGTCTTCGGTCCCTTCGAGAAGACGTCGCTGTGGGTGATCCTGGGGATCTCCCTCCTCGCGATCGTCTTCGCCTACTACCTCGTGCGCGAGGTCCTCGGCGCTTCCGAGGGCACCGAGTCCATGCGTTCGATCGCGCGCGCGATCCAGGAGGGGGCCAGCGCCTACCTCCGGCGCCAGTTCGGCACCCTCGGGGTGTTCCTCATCGTGCTGACGGTCGTCCTCTTCTTCCTGCTGCCGGTCTCGGAGGACGCCGAGCACTCCGCCACGGTGCTGCGACTCGGCCGGTCCATCGCGTTCATCCTGGGCGCCGGGTTCTCGGCGCTCACGGGCTTCGCCGGGATGTGGCTCGCGGTGCGCGCCAACGTCCGCACGGCGAACGCCGCCCGCGAGGACGGCCTGCGCCGCGCGATGCGCATCGCGTTCCGCGCGGGCGGCGTCGCGGGCATGTTCACCGTCGGCCTCGGGCTCCTCGGCGCGACCGCGATCATCCTGCTCTTCGGCCGCGACTCCACCGAGGTCCTGCTCGGCTTCGGTTTCGGCGGCGCGCTCCTCGCGATGTTCATGCGCGTGGGCGGCGGCATCTTCACGAAGGCGGCCGACGTCGGCGCCGACCTGGTGGGCAAGGTCGAGAAGAACATCCCGGAGGACGACCCGCGCAACGCCGCGACGATCGCCGACAACGTCGGCGACAACGTCGGTGACTGTGCGGGGATGGCCGCCGACCTCTTCGAGTCCTACGAGGTGACGCTCGTGGCCTCGCTGATCCTCGGCGCGGCCGCGTTCACCGGCTCGGAGATCGGCGCGATCGCGGGGGTCATGTTCCCGCTGTTCGTGCGCGCGATCGGCGTCGTCACCTCCATCATCGGCATCCTCGCCGTGACCCCGCGCTCCGAGACCGAACATGGGATGAAGGCCATCAACCGCGGGTTCTTCATCTCCGCCGCGGTCTCCGCGGCCGCGGTCTTCGTCCTGGCCGACATGTACCTCGGCTCCGTGCGACCCGCCGTCGCGGTGCTCATCGGCCTGATCCTGGCCTCGGTGATCCAGGTCCTCACGCAGTACTTCACCGACACGAAGTTCCGCCCGGTCCAGGAGATCGCGGAGGCAACGCAGACGGGTCCGGCCACGACGATCCTCTCGGGGTTCTCGACCGGTCTCGAGTCCACGGTGTGGGCGATCCTCGTGGTCTGCGGCGCGGTCACCGGCGCCTTCGTCCTCGGGACCACGACGGCCGAGCGCCTCTACTACATCGCCCTCACGGGCATGGGCATGCTCACGACCGTGGGCGTCATCGTCTCGATGGACACGTTCGGCCCGATCTCGGACAACGCCCAGGGCATCGCGGAGATGTCCGGGGAGTTCCACGGTCGCCCCGCCGAGATCCTCGGCGGCCTCGACGCGGTCGGGAACTCGACGAAGGCCATCACGAAGGGCATGGCGATCGCGACCGCGGTGATCGCCGCGACGTCGCTCTTCGGTTCCTTCGAGGAGGCGGTGAAGGCCGCGTTCGGGGCGGGCTTCGAGTGGCCCGGCATCCGGGTCGACCAGCCCGACATCCTCGTCGGCCTCCTCGTGGGCGGCGCCGTGGCGTTCCTCTTCTCGTCGCTCGCGATCCGCGCCGTCGGTCGGGCGGCCGCGCAGGTCGTCGTGGAGGTGCGGAACCAGTTCCGCGACCACCCCGGGATCATGGACCGCACGGAGAAGCCCGACTACGGCCGCGTCGTCGACATCTGCACGAAGACCTCGCTCCGGGAACTCATGACGCCGGGGATGCTCGCGGTGCTCTCGCCGGTGGCCGTCGGCTTCTTCCTCGGGTGGGAGGCGCTCGGCGCGTTCCTCGCCGGGTCGATCCTCACGGGCCAGCTCCTCGCGGTGATGCTCTCGAACGCGGGTGGCGCGTGGGACAACGGCAAGAAGTTCATCGAGGAAGGTCACTTCGGCGGCAAGGGGAGCGACGCCCACAAGGCCGCCGTCATCGGCGACACCGTCGGCGACCCGTTCAAGGACACCGCCGGCCCCGCCCTGAACCCGCTCATCAAGGTGATGAACCTGGTCGCCCTGCTCATCGCCCCGATCGTGGTGCGGTACGGGGAGGACCTGGGCGTGCGTCTGGGCGTGGGGATCGCCGCTGCCGCCGTGCTCGCGGTGATGATCGCCATCTCGAAGTCGCGGCGCTCGGAACTGCAGATCGGCGCCTGACGTGGGGTTCCTCGGCCGGATCCGCGGCGCGCTCGGGCGTGTCGCGGAGTCCGACGAGGTCCGCCTCGGTGAAGAGACGCTCGCGTGGGCCGCGTCGATCCCGGACACCGTCCGGATCGACGCGGCCCCGCTGCGTTCCCAGGTCCGCCTCGCCGGCGTCGTCCGGCGGATGACCGTCCGTCCCGCCGAAGGCGCGCCGACGCTCGAGGCGCTCATCACCGACGGGACGGGTGAGGTCACGATCGTGTGGACCGGTCGGGCGTGGATCCCCGGCCTCACCCTCGGCACGCACCTCGTCGTCGAGGGGCTTCTGGCCGATCAGCGGAGCGAGCGCAGGGTCGTGAACCCGCGTTTCGAGTTCGCGTCGGCCGAGTCGGCCTAGGCGCCGACGATCGCGGCGCGCAGCGACTGCTCCGCGCCCGCGCTCGCGAGCGCGACCACCTCGTCGCCCGCCGCGAGCACCGTCTCCGGCTGCGGGATGACGACGTGGCCCTCCCGGACGACGGCGACGATCGCCGCGTCGGGCGGGAGGCGGAGCTCGTAGATCGGCCGGCCGACGGTGGCCGAACCCGCGGCCAACCGCAGCTCGAGGATCGAGACGCGTCCGCCCTCGAGGCGGAGCAGGCTCACGAGGTCGCCGGTCGTCACGGCCTCCTCGACCATCGCGGTGAGGATGTGGGGCGGCGAGACCGCCGCGTCCACGCCCCACTGCTCGTCGAAGAGCCACTCGTTGCGGGGGTGGTTCACCCGGGCGAGGACGCGGGGGACGCCGAACTCCTGCTTGGCGAGGAGCGAGGTCACGAGGTTGTCCTCGTCGTCGCCGGTGGCCGCGACGAGGACGTCGGCGGAACGGAGCGCCGCCTCCTCGAGGACCCAGGGCTCGCAGCCGTCGCCGAGGATCACGCGCACGCCCGGCCGGTCGGCCTTGGCGGCGACCGACGGTTCCTGTTCGATCACGGTGACGTCGTGGCCGCGCTCGGCGAGGTCGTTGGCGAGGTGGCGGCCCACGGCGCCGGCACCGGTGATGACGACGCGCATCAGGCCTCCTCCTCGAAGGCGAGGAGGGCGTCGAAGTCGCCGATCGCGTCCTTGTGGATGACGACGTTCGCGACGTCGCCCTCCTGGAAGGTGCTCGCGGCGACGGGGATGAAGCCCGACGCGCCGCGCTCGACGCCCGCGACGAGGACCTTGCCCTCGAGCGCGAGGTGATCGACGGACTTCCCGACGAGGTGCGCGGGAACCTGCACGCGCATGCGGTAGAGGTTGCCCGCGGCGAGGGACTCCTCGATCTCCTCGCGCGGGTGCGCGAGCATGAGGAGCATCTGCTGCACGCCCCACCGCGTCGTCGCGATGGTCGGGATGTTGAGCCGCTCGTAGATCCGCGCGCGCATCGGGTCGAAGATGCGGGCGATGACCTTCTCCACCTTGTAGTGCTCCCGCGCCACGCGGGCGCTCACGATGTTGGAGTTGTCGCCGCTCGAGACCGCGATGAATGCGTCCGCCTCGCGGATCCCGGCCTCCTCGAGCACCCCACGGTCGAACCCCAGCCCCACGACCCGTTTCGCCTCGAAGCCCGGCGGAAGGCGATCGAACGCGCTCGGGTCCCGGTCGATCACGGCGACCTCGTGGCCGGCCGCGACGAGTTCCTGCGTGAGGAGGATGCCGACCCGGCCGCAGCCCATGATGACCACGCGCATGGGGCGTAGCCTATCGCGAGCGTTCCGGGTCGCCCCTGGCGGGCCTCGACCCCGCGCGCGGGGGAGGATGGCCCGGTGAAGACGGCTCCGGCGACGACCGACGGCGGATCCCTGGTCAAGCGGCTGCTCCTCGGCCGCGCGATCACGACGTCGAAGCAGGAACACCAGCTCCTGCCCAAGTTCCTCGCGCTCCCGATCTTCTCCTCGGATGCGCTCTCCTCGAACGCGTACGCGACGGAGGAGATGATGCTCGTCCTGACCGTCGCGGGGGCCGGGGCGCTCTCGTACATGCTCCCGCTCGCCGGCGGCATCGCGCTCCTGCTCGGCATCGTCGTGCTCTCGTACCAGCAGACGGTCCGTGCCTACCCGCGCGGCGGTGGTTCCTACATCGTCGCCCGCGAGAACCTCGGCACGCTCCCCGGTCTCACCGCCGGAGCCGCCATCCTCACCGACTACGTCCTGACCGTCGCGGTGAGCGTCACGGCAGGCACCTACGCCGTCGTCTCGGCGGCCCCGTCGCTCGACGAGCACCGGGTCGTCATCGCGAGTGCGTTCGCCGTCTTCATCACGCTCATGAACCTGCGCGGGGTCAAGGAAGCCGGTTCGATCTTCGCGGTCCCCACCTACGGGTTCGTCGCGATGGTCTTCGTCACCCTCGTCGTCGGTTTCATCCGGTGCATCGGCGGGTGCCCGCAGGCCGCGAGCGCCGCCCTGCACATCGAGCCCCTCCATCCGGTGGGGCTGTTCCTGCTCGCGCGAGCGTTCTCCTCCGGCGCGACGGCGCTCACAGGCGTGGAGGCGATCGCGGACGGAGTGCCCGCCTTCCGCCGTCCCCAAGCGAAGAACGCCGGCATCACCCTCTTCCTGATGGCGGGCATCAGCATCTCGATGTTCCTCGGGATCACGCTCCTCGCCCGCGGCGTCGGCATCCGCGTGAGCGAGGAGATCGTCTCGAAGTCGGTCCTCGCGCAGATCGGGGAGACCGTCTTCGACGGCGGCTGGCCGTTCCTCGTGCTCCAGGCCTTCACGACGGGCATCCTCATCCTCGCCGCGAACACCGCGTTCCAGGACTTCCCGCGGCTCGCCGCCATCCTCGCCAACGACCGGTTCCTCCCGTCGCAGTTCCGGAACCGCGGCGACCGCCTCGTGTTCTCCAACGGCATCCTCGTGCTGGCGGGACTCGGCATCGGCCTCATCGTGATCTTCGACGCGGAGCTGACGCGGTTGATCCAGCTCTACGTCGTGGGCGTGTTCACCGCCTTCACCCTGTCGCAGCTCGGGATGGTGCGCCACTCCGCCCGGCTCCGGGCCCCGGGATGGCGTCGCAGCGCGACGATCAACGCGATCGGTGCGGCCACGACGGGCGTCGTCCTCGTGACCGTCACCATCACGAAGTTCACCCACGGCGCGTGGATCGTCATCGTGGCGATGCCGATCATCGTGTCCTTCTTCCTCGCGGTGCACCGCCATTACACGAGGACGGAACGCCAGCTGCGCGCCGAGGGCCTCACGGGCGACGTCGAGGTCGAGAACACGTTCGTGCTCCTCGTGCCGGACCTCGAGCTCCCGACGCTCTCGGCGATCGGCTACCTGCGGGCGCTACGCCCGGCGCGCGTGCGGGCGCTGTACCTCGGCGCTCCCGCCGACTTCGCGGCCGCCGCGGCTGCGTGGCCGGAGCGCGCCCCGCGCTTCGGAGACCTGGAGCTCCTCGAGGACGGTCACGACCGCCCCGTGCGCGCGCTCCGCACGTACCTGGGCGCGATGCAGCGCGACGAGGACGCCTTCGTGACGGTCGTCGTCCCCGAGATCGTGCGACCCGACGCGTGGTTCGCGACGCTCCGCGGCCGCGCCGCGCTCCGCATCAAGACGGCGCTCCTCTTCCAGCGCGGCGTCGTGGTGACCGACGTCCCGCTGCTGCCCGAGGAGCACGAGCAGGTCCTCGCGAGCGCCGCGCGGCCGACGGAGCCGGGGCGCAGCGTCGTCATCGTCCCGGTGTCGTCCGTGCACGACGCGACCGTACGCGCGGTCGCCTACGCGCGGACGCTGAACGCGACCTCGACGGAGGCGTTCTTCTTCACCACCGATCCGTCCGAGATCGGCGGGCTCATCGAGCGGTGGCAGGAGCGACGCATGGGCATCCCGCTCGTGCTCGTCGAGGCGCCGTTCCGCGACTTCGGGCAGCCGCTCCTCGCCGAGATCCGCAAGGAGACGTCACGCGGGGACACGGCGGTGACGGTGGTGCTCCCCGAGTTCATCCCCGGTCACTGGTGGGAGAACCTGCTCCACAACCAGACCGCGTTCTACCTCAAGCGGTTGCTGCTCCGGGAACCGCACGTCGTCGTCACGAGCGTGCCGTACCACCTGCGGGACCGTGAGCGGTCCCCGCGCGCCTAGGCGTTCCGGTCCGCGAGGCGTCGGCGGATCCACCACGCCGTCGCGAGGACCACGCCGACGGCGATCGCCCACGAGAACGGCTGGAGCGTGGCGGCGATCGTCTCCCATCGCTGTCCCACGCCGGCGCCGATCCAGGTGAGCGCGACGCACCACGGGATGCAGCCGAGGATCGTGTAGGCCGTGAACCGACCGAGGTCCATGCCCGCGACGCCCGCCGGCAGGCTGATGAAGGTGCGCACGACGGGGAGCAGGCGTCCGACGAACACGGTGACCGGACCACGGCGCTCGAACCACGCGTGCGCGCGGTCGATCTCGTGCGGTCGGAGCAGGAGGTAGCGGCCCCACCGCTCGAGCAGCGGTCGACCCCCGGCGGCCCCGAGCCAGTAGGCGAGCCACGACCCGACGACGTTGCCGCCGACGCCGGCGGCGACGACGAGGGCGAACGAGAGCTGCTGGTCCGCGGCGAGGAGCGGCGCGGTGACGAGTGCGCCGCCGAAGAGCATCGTGACCTCGGACGGGATCGGGATGCACGCCGACTCGAGCAGCATCAGCACGAAGATGGCCGCGTAGCCGTACGACGCGATCTCGCGCGTCACGAAGCCGTCGAGCACGCGGGCGAGCCTAGCACCGCGCGTGCGCGCGCCCGTGCGCGCGCACGCGCGCGTCGCGGCGCGCTTGACGGGTCCCGTCGGGATGTGCTGCTACCCTCGGCCCCGGTCTCCCCGGACGGGGTGACGCTCTCCCTCGGCGAACGAGAAGGTCGGAACGCGCATGACGAAGACGCTGGTCGTGGTCGAGTCGCCGGCCAAGGCGAAGACGATCGAGAAGTACCTCGGGCCGGACTTCACCGTCCGCGCGTCGTTCGGTCACGTCCGCGACCTCCCGAAGAGCAAGCTGTCGATCGACGTCGACAACGACTTCGCGATGACCTACGAGGTGCCGGCCGACAAGGCGAAGCACGTCGCGGAACTGCGGAAGGTGCGCTCGGCGGTCGACGAGGTCGTCCTGGCGACCGACTACGACCGCGAGGGTGAGGCGATCGCGTTCCACGTCGCCGAGGT
>JBJTHT010000092.1:0-2071 GCA_046094605.1 Actinomycetota bacterium
GCCCGATGCGCCCGTGCGCGCCGCCCCGGGAAAGGGAACCGTGGGCCACGACGTGCAGATGCGGCGAGCGTGCAGTAGAGGGTGGCGCCGCGGGCGCGGGCGCCCGCGGCGGCGAGCGCGTGCACCTCCGCGTGGGGCTCACCGGCGCGGGCGTGCCATCCCTCGCCGACGACCGCGCCGTCCGCGTCGACGACGACGGCGCCCACGGGCGGGGTCGGCGAGTCGGTTCCCACGCCGCGGCGCGCGAGATCGATCGCTCGCCGCATCTGCACGTCGTGGCCCACGGTTCCCTTTCCCGGGGCGGCGCGCACGGGCGCATCGGGCCGACGGGGCACGACGCCCCGCGACCTCGACCGTCCTCTCTCATCCCGACTGTCACGGTCGGTCCCGGAGTTTCACCGGGTCCACCCACGGCTGGCTGCCGAGGGGTCGCGGACTCTCACCGCCGGTGGGGATTCGCACCCCGCCCCGAAGACGGACTTCGAGGGGAGTATAGGCAGGCCGAGGGGCCCGTCAGGCGTCGCGGACCAGGGCCCGCAGCTCGGCGGCGGCGGCCGCCGGGTCGGGCGCCTGGAAGATCGCCGACGCCGCGACGAGGACCGTGGCGCCGGCCTCCACACACCGCCGCGCGTTGTCGAGCTTGACGCCGCCGTCGATCTCGAGGTCGGCGCCCACCCCGCGTCGGTCGAGTTCCGCCCGGATCGACGCGAGGCGCTCGAGGGAGCCCGGGATGAACGACTGCCCGGACCACCCGGGCCGCACGCTCATCACCATCACGTCGTCCACCTCGTCCAGGAACGGGAACACGGCCTCGACCGGGGTCTCCGGGCTCACCGTGATGCCCACGCGCATGCCGGCGTCTCGCGCGGCCGCGAAGGTCGGACGCGGGTCGTCGACCGCCTCGACGTGGAACGACGCCACCTCCATGCCGGCGGCGGCGAGTTCCGGGAACAGGTCCGCCGGTGCGGCGACCATCAGGTGGCCGTGCAGCGTGCGCCGCGTCACCGGACGCAGCGCACGGACGATGGGCGCACCGAACGTGAGGGGCGGGACGAAGCGACCATCCATGACATCGATGTGGAGGACGTCCACGGTCTCCTCCACCACGGCGATCGCATCGGCGAGGTGTGCGAAGTCCGCGGAGAGGATCGAGGCGGAGAGCTTGCCCACGCGCGAATCCTAGACGGCGTCGTCGTCGCGCCGGCGGAAGGCCGCGACGAACATCGCGTCGCAGCCGTGGCGATCGGGCCACAGGCGCACGCGGGGCGCCGGACCGTCGGGACCCTCGATCGTGGCGGGTTCCAGGAAGGGAACGGCCGCGAGGAGCCCGTCGCACACCTCGTCGGTCTCCGCGGCCGGATACGTGCACACCGAGTAGACCAGCCGGCCGCCCGGCACGAGGAGATCGGCGGCCGCGATCGCGATGTCGCGCTGGAGCGCGGCGAGGGTCGCCCGGTCCTCCGCCCGCGCGCGCCAGAGGAGTTCGGGACGACGTCGTGCAGACCCGAGCCCGGTGCACGGCGCATCCACGAGCACCCGATCGAACGACGCCGACCGCAGGGCCGCGCGCCGGGCATCGGCCACGACGACCCGGACGGGATGATCGAGTCGCGCGGCGGAACGCGCGACGAGGCCCGCCCGCTGGAGGGACACGTCCGCACCGACGACGAGCCCCGATGGACCGGCCCCGCATGCGAGCAGCACCGCCTTGCCGCCCGGACCGGCGCAGACGTCCGCGACACGATCTCCCGGGCGCACCTCGAGACTGCCGCCGACGAACGACGACGCCTGGTCCTGGGTCGCCCACCAGCCTTCCTCGAACCCCGGCAAGCGGGCCGGCGAGGCCTCGAGATCGCGCACGAGAAGGGAACCCGGATGCACGCCACCGCGCTCCACCGTGACGCCGGCCTCGACGAGCGCGTCGGCGACCTCGTCGACGTCCGCGCGGCACGGATCGACGCGCAGCGTGAGGGGCGCGGGCGCGGCGAACGCGGCCGCCGCGCCCGCGACGTCGTCGGGTCGCAGGCGACGGAGCTCGGCGATCGCCCACGGAGCGAGACCGGTGCGCATC